>DATADT010000392.1:0-10935 GCA_036258355.1 Burkholderiales bacterium | reverse complement strand
ATCTGGCGGCTCGAGCTAACGGACAGATCCATCTTTATCCCTCAGCCGGCCTCGGCGCGTGCGCTCCTTTGCGCTCTGCGCTTCCTCGGGTCGCGGCGGCTTGACCGTCTCATCAGAGAGCACGAGCACGAAGCGACCGCGGTCGACCCCGGCAGCCGGCCGGCACACGACGCGGGCGAACGCGTTCTCGGCGTCGCGCTCGACACGCATGACCGTCGCGACCGGCAGGCCGGCGGGGTAGGTGCCGTCGATGCCCGAAGTGACGAGGCGGTCGTTCGTCTGGATGTCGGCGTTCGCGGCCATGAAGCGAAGCTCGAGCGATCCGGAAGCGCCGCCGCCGAACGCCACCGCCCGCAGTCCGTTCCTGACGACCTGAACCGGGATCGCCTGGTCGCGGTCCGTGGCGAGCGTGACCTCGGAGACGAGCGCATGGACGCGCGTGACCTGGCCCACGACGCCGGATTCGTCGGTCACCGGGCTGCCGGGACGCACGCCGTGCGTCGCGCCGCGGTCGATGAACAGCCTGTGCGAGTACGGGTCGCGCCCGTTGTACATCACTTCGGCGGTGATGACCCGCACCGGCAGACGCTCCCGCGCGCCGATCAGCCTGCGCAGCTGCTCGATCTCCACCTGCGCCGCGTCGTAGCGCTGGGCGTCGTGCGAGTAAGCGAGCGCCTTGGCGCGCAGGCGCTCGTTCTCCGCCACGAGCTGCGCTTGCGTCGAGAAGAACGTGCCGACCGTGGCGGCGAGCTCGACGGGGGTCGTCGCCGCGCGCTGCAGCGGATAAGCGGCGAGCGCGAACCACGTGCGCAGCCCGTCGGCGTAGCGAAAGCGTGCATCGATCACCAGCAGCGCGAGCGAGAGCGAAGCGAAGAAGAAGAACCTGACGAGCGGCGCCGGTCCTCGTTTGAAGAAAGGCGGGGGGGTGTGGTCCATCCCCCTTTACACCTAGTCGGTCGTGAAGATCGGGCCGAAGAGCTCCATCTTCTCGAGCGCCTTGCCGGAGCCGCGCACCACGCAGGTGAGCGGGTCGTCGGCGACGATCACCGGCAGTCCGGTCTCCTCCATGAGGAGGCGATCGAGGTCGCGCAGCAGCGCGCCGCCGCCGGTGAGCACCATTCCCTTCTCCGCGATGTCGGCGCCGAGCTCGGGCGGGGTCTGTTCGAGCGCCGATTTCACCGCCGACACGATCTGGTTGAGCGGCTCGGTGAGCGCCTCCAGGATCTCGTTGGAGCTGATCGTGAAGCTCCTCGGGATGCCCTCGGCGAGATTGCGGCCCTTCACCTCCATCTCGCGCACTTCCGAGCCGGGGAACGCCGAGCCGATTTCCTTCTTGATGAGCTCCGCGGTCGTCTCGCCGATCAGCATGCCGTAGTTGCGGCGGATGTAGTTGATGATCGCCTCGTCGAACTTGTCGCCGCCGACGCGCACGGAGCCGGAGTAAACCATGCCGCCGAGCGAGATCACGCCGACCTCTGTCGTGCCGCCGCCGACGTCGACCACCATCGAGCCGGTGGCATCCGCGACCGGCAGATCCGCGCCGATGGCGGCCGCCATTGGCTCTTCGATAAGGTACACCTGCCCGGCGCCCGCGCCCATCGCGCTCTCACGGATCGCGCGGCGCTCGACTTGCGTCGAGCCGCAGGGCACGCAGATGATGATGCGCGGGCTGGGCGAGAACAGCTTGTTGTCGTGGACCTTCTTGATGAACTGCTTGAGCATCTGCTCGGTGACGGTGAAGTCGGCGATCACCCCGTCCTTCATCGGGCGGATGGCGACGATGTTGCCCGGCGTCTTGCCGAGCATCTGCTTTGCTTCCTTGCCGACCGCCTGGATGGTTTTCTTGCCGCTCGGGCCGGCTTCCTGCCTGATCGCGACGACGGAGGGCTCGTCGAGCACGATGCCCTTGCCGCGCACGTAGATCAGCGTGTTCGCGGTGCCCAAGTCGATCGCAAGGTCGTTGGAAAAGTAGCTGCGCAGAAATCCAAACATGGGCAAGGTCGAGGCCTTTCTCCGTTCGTGCCGATTTACCCTTAGCTATCCGGGCCTTAGGCGTCGACCTGAAGCCCGTTTCAATCGGTCGCTATGATACGCTAACGACGCCGTGGGAGATAAGGCAATGCTCCCCGGCTTCCCGGTCCGAAAAGAATGTCGCTATCAGACGACCAGGTGCAACGCCTTGCCCGGCTAGCCCGCATCGCTATCCGCCCCGAGGAATTCGAACCGGTGCTCGAACGACTGAACAGCGTCCTTCGCCTGGTAGACGAGATGCGCCGGGTTGACACCGCAGGGGTCGAACCGATGGCTCACCCACTCGATGCGGTGCAGCGACTGCGCGAAGACGCAGTGACCGAATCCGATCAGCGTGACCTGTACCAGGCGCTCGCCTCTGCGGTTGAAGGGGGTCTCTACCTCGTCCCGAAGGTCATAGAGTGAAAGGCCGAGCAGGCGTAGGTGCTTAATTCGAGCCTCACCGAGATCTCCGCCGCCCTGGCGGCGAGGAGTATTTCCTCAGTTGAGCTGACTGGCCTATTTCTCGACCGTATTGCGGAGCTGAACGGCGAGCTGAAAGCCTTCATCTGGCCGGAGAAAACGCGGGACATCGCCCTCGAGCAGGCGAGGCGCGCGGACGAACGACGCGCCGGCAGGGGAAATGCGGGCGACACCGGTCCGCTGACCGGCATCCCGATTGCGTTCAAGGACATCTACTGCACCAGGGGCGTCCACACCACCTGCGGCTCGCGGATATTGCAAAACTTCGTCAGCCCCTACGATGCGCATGTCGTCGAGCAGTTCTACCGTGCCGGGGCGGTGCTGCTGGGCAAGTGCAACATGGACCAGTTCGCCATGGGCTCGTCCAACGAAAGTTCCTACTTCGGCCCGGTGCGCAACCCCTGGGCGAAAAACCGCGTTCCGGGAGGCTCTTCGGGCGGCTCGGCGGCCGCAGTCGCGGCGCGCATGGCGCCCGCTGCGACCGGCACCGACACCGGCGGCTCGACCCGGCAGCCCGCAGCATTCAGCGGCATATGCGGCCTGCGGCCGACCTACGGCCTGGTATCGCGGTACGGTCTCGTGGCGTTCGCCTCGTCGCTCGATCAGGCCGGGCCGCTCGCGCGCAGCGCTGCCGACCTCGCCTTGATGCTCAACGTCATGGCGGGCTTTGACGCGCGTGACTCAACCAGCGTCGATCGGCCGAAGGAAGACTATACAAAGGCACTCGATGCGAAGCTGAAAGGCGTGCGCATCGGCATCCCGCGCGAGTACCTCGCCGAAGGCATCGAGCCCGGCGTGCGCGAGGGCGTGGAGCAAGCCGTCTCGTGGTTCACCGCGCAGGGCGCGGTGCGTGTCGAGCTCCAATTGCCGCTCACGCGGCTAGCCGTGCCGGCGTACTACGTCATCGCCCCCGCCGAAGCGTCGTCGAACCTGTCGCGCTTCGACGGCGTGCGCTACGGCCACCGCGCGAAGGAGTACGCGGATCTGATCGACATGTACTGCCGCACCCGCGCAGAGGGCTTCGGCGATGAGGTGAAGCGCCGCATTTTGGTCGGTACATACGTGTTGTCGCATGGCTACTACGACGCCTACTACCTGCAGGCGCAGAAGGTGCGCCGTCTCATTGCACAGGATTTGTTGCGAGCGTTCGAGCGCTGCGACGTGATCGTTGGTCCAACAGCGCCGACCACGGCATTCGAAATCGGCGCGAAGGCCGACGATCCGGTGCAGATGTACCTCGGCGACATCTTTACCATCCCGGCGCCGCTCGCCGGGCTGCCCGCGCTCTCGATCCCCTGCGGCTTCGACGCCGCAGGGTTGCCGGTCGGGCTGCAGCTCATGGGCCGGCACTTTTCCGAAGGGCTGCTGCTCGGCGCCGCACACCGCTACCAGCAGGCGACGGACTGGCATTTGCGCGTGCCGACGGAGACGCCGTTGTGAGCTGGGAGATCGTCGTCGGCATAGAGACGCACGCGCAGCTCCTCACCCGGAGCAAGATTTTCTCGGGCGCGACGACCGAGTTCGGCGCGCCGCCTAACACGCAGGCCTCCGCGATCGATATCGCGCTCCCCGGGGTGCTGCCGGTGCTCAACCGCGCCGCGGTCGAGCATGCTGTCCGCTTCGGGCTCGCGGTGAACGGCACCATCAACCGCCGCTCGATCTTCGCGCGCAAGAACTACTTCTATCCCGACCTGCCGAAGGGCTACCAGATCAGCCAGTACGAGCTGCCCATCGTTCGGGGGGGATACATAGAAATTCCGAAAAGAATAAGAATCACCCGCGCCCACCTAGAGGAAGACGCGGGCAAGTCTCTGCACGAGGCTTATCGGGACATGACCGGCATCGACCTTAACCGCGCCGGGACGCCGCTGCTTGAGATCGTGTCCGAGCCGGACTTGCGCGGCGCGCAGGAAGCCGCTGCCTATGCGCGCGCGCTGCATCGACTCGTGACCTGGATCGGCGTGTGCGACGGCAACATGCAGGAAGGCTCGTTCCGCTGCGACGCCAACGTTTCGGTCCGCCGGCCGGGCGAGAAGCTCGGCACGCGCTGCGAGATCAAGAACCTCAATTCCTTCCGCTTCATGGAGCACGCGATCGAATTCGAGGCGCTGCGCCAGATCGAGATCCTGGAAGCTGGGGGTACGGTGGAGCAGGAGACGCGGCTCTACGATCCCGAGCGTGACGAGACACGCTCGATGCGCACGAAGGAGGAGGCGCACGACTACCGCTACTTCCCGGACCCCGACCTGCTGCCACTGGTCGTCGACGAGAAGATCGTGGACCAGCTGCGCCGCACGCTGCCTGAGCTGCCGGATGCGAAGCGCGTGCGCTACCTGGAAATGGGCGTTGCCTCGCATACCGCGGATCTGCTCGTCGCGAGCCGCGAGAGCGCCGATTTCTTCGAAAGGGCGCTGGCCGCCGGCGGCGCGAGTGACGCCACCGCCAACCTGATGACGGGTGAGCTCGCGGCGCTGCTCAGCGACGCGCAGACCGGCTTCGCGGCAAGCCCCGTCTCGCCCGAGGACCTGGCCCTGCTGCAACGTCGCGTCGCCGACGGCACGATCTCCGGCAAGATCTCGAAAGAGCTTCTGAAGGCGAGATTCGACGGCGAAACCGCTTCGATCGACGCGCTTATCGACAAGCGCGGGCTACGTCAGATCAGCGACACAGGCGCGATCGAGAAGCTGGTCGACGATGTGCTGGCGAAGAACGAAAGGCAGGTCGCGGACTACCGCGCGGGCAAGGAAAAGGCCTTCAATTCGCTCGTCGGCCAGGTGATGAAGGCGACGCAGGGCAAGGCCAACCCCGCCCAGGTAAACGACGTCCTGCGGAAGAAACTGAAGCCCTAACGTGGCTTGCCGGTCGCTTCGCGGTAGCGGCGGCGATCCTCGTCGTAGCGCGCGTTGATCGTGACCGCCTCCTTCTTCTTCGCGTCGAGGAGGCTTTGCTGGGCCTTAAGGTCGATGTCGGCGTTGGTGATCTCTTCCTGCAGGCGCGCAGGCGGCGTTCCCTTGCTCCCCTCCTGGAAGAGCGCGAGCTCCTTCTGGTACTGCGTCTGCCGCTTCTTGATTTCCGCGATGCGGTACTCCACCTCCTCAACCCCTCGCCGGTGGTTCGCCAGATCGCGCTTGCGCGACTCCTCGATGTCGATCTCGCTGGTGTAGGTGGCGAGCAGCGCGCGGTTGCGTCGCATCGCTTCCTTTTGCGCCGCCTCGAGCTCGCGCTTCTTCTCGGCCTCGGCCTCCTTGGCGAGGCGAGCTCTTTCCTCGCCCTCGGGGTCGATACGCTTCACCACCATGCCCTGCTTGTTGATGAGCTCGAGCGGCAGGCCGAGGCAGGCCGGCGGAATCGTCTGCCCGTAGTACTTCTTTCCGTCCTTGCCGGTGCAGCGGTAGGCGTATTGGTCGTTGTTCAGCTGCGCGTGCACCGCGAGCGGCGCGAGCAGCAGCGCGGCCGCGGCGAAAATTGCAGTTCTTCTTGTAGTCATCGCAACCCTCCCGAAGCGCGAATGGCGCGGATTCTACCTGCTAGAATCCGCGCCGCCCATGCACTTTGCCGACAAGGCGTTCGTTGCCGAGACCACGGCCAAGATGCTGCTCGAGGTCAAGGCTGTGCTGTTTTTCTCAGATAAGCCGTTCATCTTCACCTCTGGCTGGGCGAGCCCGGTGTACATCGACTGCCGCAAGCTCATCTTCTATCCACGCATTCGCACCCAGCTGGTTGACTTCGCCGCCGGCATGCTGGCGCGCGACGTGGGCTTCGAGCAGTTCGACGTGGTGGCGGGAGGCGAGACCGCCGGAATCCCCTACGCGGCGTGGATCGCCGAGCGTCTCGGCCTGCCGATGCAGTACGTGCGCAAGAAGCCCAAGGGCTTCGGCCGCAACGCGCAGATCGAGGGCGATGTGCGCGAGGGCGCGCGCACGCTCCTCGTCGAGGACCTCACCACCGACGGGCGCTCGAAGATCAATTTCTGCCAGGCGCTGCGCGCGGCGGGCGCGATCGTCGAGCACGTGTTCGTCAACTTCTACTACGACATCTTTCCCGAGTCGAAGACGATCCTCGCCGACCTGAACGTTAGGCTGCATTACCTCGCTACCTGGTGGGACGTGCTGGACGTGGTGAAGAAGGGCGGCTACCTCGAGGCCAAGCAGATCGCCGAGGTGGAGAGCTTCCTGCACGCCCCTGCGCAGTGGTCGGCCGCGCACGGCGGGGTTTCTTCGTTCCCTTCTTCTTGAGAGTAATCACTCTCAACGTCAACGGAATCCGATCGGCGGCAAGCAAAGGGTTGTTCCGCTGGCTCGCCTCCCAGCGTGCCGATGTGGTGTGCCTGCAGGAGATGAAGTGCCAGGAGATCGATCTCGACGCCAAGCTCCACGGGCTCAAGGTCTACCAGACGTGCCACGCGTTCGCGAAGAAGAAAGGCTACAGCGGCGTCTCGCTCTATAGCCGGAAGGCTGCGGACGAGGTGCGCCGCGGCTTCGCGAGCCGGGAGTTCGACGCCGAGGGCCGCTACGTCGAGGCGCGTTTTGGCAACCTCTGGGTGGTGTCGATGTACATGCCCTCGGGCTCGGCAGGCCCTCACCGGCAGGCCTCCAAGTTCCGCTTCCTGAAGGCGTTTCGGGTTCACCTCAGGAAAATCCGCAGCCGCGGAGACGAGATCATCTTATGCGGCGATTGGAACATCGCGCACAAGGAGATCGATCTCCGGAACTGGCGTTCGAACCAGAAGAACTCCGGGTTCCTGCCCGAGGAAAGGGCCTGGCTTACCCGGGTGCTCGACGAGCTCGGCTTCGTCGACGTCTTCCGCAAACTGAACGAGAAGCCCGACCAGTACACGTGGTGGTCGAACCGCGGCCAGGCCTGGAAGAAGAACGTCGGCTGGCGCATCGATTACCAGATCGCCACGCCGGGCATTGCAGCGCTCGCGCGCAGGGAATGGATCTACAAGGCGAAGCGCTTCTCCGACCACGCGCCGCTCACCATCGATTACGAGCATGAGCTTTAGCAGGCTGCCGGCGGGGCTGCGCCTGTACCTGGAGCCGGCGCCGCTTGCGGCGCTTTTCCTCGGGATCTCCTCGGGCTTCGCGTTCGCGATGATCGGCGCGACGCTGAGCACGCGCCTCGCGCAGCACGGCATCACGAAGAGCGCGGTCACGGCCTTCGCGCTCACCTTCCTTGCCTATAACTTCAAATTCCTCTGGGCGCCGATCGTGGACAACGTGCGGCTGCCAATCATCGGCCGGTTCGGTCAGCGGCGAAGCTGGCTATGGCTGGTCGGCGTGCTCGTCATGGCCGCGGTCGCGTTTCTCGGCATCGCCGATCCCCAGCAGGCGCTCTATGTGGTGGCGATCGCGGCCATCGTGGTCGGCGTAGCCGGAGCGACCTTCGACATCATCATCGACGCCTACCGCATCGAGCTGCTCGAGCCGCGACAGCTAGGCGCAGGCTCGGGCATGTCGCAATACGGCTGGCGGATCGGTGCGGCTGCGGCCGGCGCGCTGGCGCTCGTCCTCGCTCACCGGCTGGGCTGGACCGCGGCCTACATCGCCTGCGCGGCGTTCGCGCTTCCGGCGATGCTGGTCGGCGTCGTGATGGGAGAGCCGGCGCGCCACCGCGAGCCCGCCAGGCCGCATGGCGCCATGGAGGCGCTCGTCGCCTACTTCGCCCCGCTCGTGGAGTTCCTCAGGCGTCAGGGCGCGATCGTGGTGCTCGTCTTCGTGCTCATCCACAAGATCGGCGACACGCTCGCCAACCTGACGCTGCGGCTCCTCTTCCAGGATCTCGGATTCACCAACGACGAGGTGGCGTTCTACGACGTCGGCATCGGCTTCGCCGCGCTGCTTGTCGGCGTGTTCGTCGGCGGCATCCTGTACGCGCGCCTGGGAATGAAAATCTCGGTGCTCGTGAGCCTCGTCCTGATGGCGGTGTCGAACCTGAGCTTCGCCGCGCTCGCGGCGGCGGGGCACACGAATATCGGCATGGCCGCCGCAGTGGGCTTCGAGAACTTCGCGAGCGGGATCGGCGGCGTGACGGTGGTCGCTTACCTCTCGGCGCTGTGCAACTTGCGCTTCACCGCGACGCAGTACGCGCTGCTATCGGCGCTCGCAAGCATCGCCGGCCGGTTCCTGACCGGAACGAGCGCCGGGACACTCATCGATGCGATGGGCTACGTCAACTTCTACGTTGTCACTACCGTCGTCGCCCTTCCCGGCGTCGTCCTTTTCTGGTTCATGATTCGCTCCGGCCTCGCGGACGTGTCGATCGGCTCGGCGGGCAAGGAAGCGGCGTCCTCTTAAGGGTTTTCAGTCTGCGCAAGGCCTGTGCGCGCGCTGCGCGCATCACGGCGAGCGTCGGGACCGTAGCCGGACGCCAGCGCAGCCGCGCAAGCTCGTCCCAGGTCGCGTCAAGCACGATCGCGTCGTCATAGAGAATCCTTCCCCGGACCTTGAGGAACAGATAGGCCGGACTCGCGATGTAGAGCAGCCGGCAAGGGGTGCGGCTCTCGTTGCGGAGCTGCAGGAACGTACCGGGCAGGGCTACCGCGCCATCCTCGGCCCGAAGCCTGAGCGTATACGGCGTCGTCGCCCGCGGGTCCTTCAGCCTGAGCGACAGGCGGCCGCTTACCACCCAGACGATCATGGTTACCAACGGGTGCACATGGATCTTCGACGCCTGTCCCGGGCGCAGCTCGCCCAGCGCCACGCTCGCGCCGGAAAGGACCTCCAGCGGCAGGTCGCTAGTGCTGTCGGCCGGGCTGAGGAACGGGAAGACTCGCGTGCCGTCGGGCACGGTGGTGCCGCGGCCCCGCCGGAAGATGCGCTTCACGCAGGTTCAGCTTTGCGTGCAGCGGTACACGGCCACGCTTCCGAGGAGATTGGGCACAAGCGTCACCGGCTTGCCGTCGTGGAGAACGAGTCGCTCGCGGATCCGGATGCCGATGCGTCGACACAGGTCCTCGAAGTCGGTGATGGTGCAGTGGTGGACGTTGGGCGTCTCGTACCACGGGTACGGAAGCGTCTCGGAGACCGGCATGCGGCCGAGCGCGATCTGGAGGCGCGCGCTCCAGTGGCCGAAGTTCGGGAAGCTGACGATGCCCTCGCGCCCTACGCGCAGCATCTCGCGTAGCAGGAACTCGGTGCGGTGGATCGTCTGCAGCGTCTCTGAAAGGATTACGCAATCGAACGACCCGTCGGCGAACAGGGAAAGGCCGCTCTCCAGGTCCACCTGCAGCACGTTGACGTCGTTCTCGACGCATGCGAGCACCGCCTGGTCCTCGATTTCGACGCCGTAGCCGGGCGCCTGGCGCTCCTGCCAGAGCGAGCGCAGCAGAGACCCGTCGCCGCAGCCGAGGTCGAGGACCCGGGCTCCTTGCGGCACCCACCGCACGATGGCCTGGAGATCCGGTCTCACAGGTCGATGTTCCCAAAGTAGGACCGCAGCGCGGCGTGATAGCGCGGGTCTTCGAGCAGGAAGGCGTCGTGCCCGCCCGGTGCGTCGAGCTCGAGGTAGGAGACGATGCGCCGGTTGTCGAGCAGCGCACGCACGATTTCGCGCGAGCGCGGCGGCGGGAAGCGCCAGTCGGACTTGAACGACACGACGAGGAACGCGGCCTTGGCCCGCGCGAGCGCCTTGGTGAGGTCGCCGCCGTAGTCGGCCGCGGGATCGTAGTAGTCGAGCGCCTTGGTGATGCGCAGGTACGTGTTGGCGTCGAAGTAGCTCGAGAATTTGTCGCCCTGGTAGCGCAGGTAGGACTCGATCTCGAAGTCGATGTCGAAGTCGAAGCCGAGCGCCTTGCGGCGCAGCACGCGCCCGAACTTCTCGGCCATCGCCTCGCCCGAGAGGTAGGTGATATGCCCGATCATGCGCGCGATGCGCAGGCCGCGCGTAGGCACCACGCCTTTGTCGTAATAGTGGCCGCCGTGGAAGTCGGGGTCGGTCATGATCGCCTGGCGTGCGACCTCGTTGAACGCGATGTTCTGCGGCGAAAGCTTCGCCGCCGCGGCGATGACGAGCGCATGGCGCACGCGCTGCGGATAGGAAAGCGTCCATTGCAGCGCCTGCATGGCGCCAAGCGAGCCGCCGATCACCGCCGCGAACGTGTCGATGCCCAGGTGGTCGGCGAGGCGCGCCTGCGTTTCCACCCAGTCCTCGACCGTGACTACGGGGAAGTCCGCGCCCCAGGGCTTGCCGGTGGCCGGGTTGATGGATGCCGGGCCGGTCGAGCCGAAGCAGCTTCCGAGATAGTTCGAGCCCACTACGAAGAAGCGCTGTGTATCGAGCGGCTTACCCGGCCCCACCAGGTTGTCCCACCACCCGAGATTTTCAGGTTGGTTTTGATAAAACCCTGCAACATGATGCGAGGCATTCAGCGCGTGGCATACCAGCACGGCGTTGCTGCGCGCGGCGTTGAGCTCGCCGTACGTCTCGTAGGCGATGTCGTAG
>DATADT010000391.1:0-2024 GCA_036258355.1 Burkholderiales bacterium | reverse complement strand
GGCCTCACGCTCATGAACAAGGCGGCCAACCTGCTCACGCCGGAGGCGCGCCAGTCGGCGATGCGCCGGCAGCTCATCGACAAGCTCGAAGGCATCATTCGCGAGTCGGTGAAGCCGATGGAGCGCATCGAGGGCATCCGTGTGCTGCACGTCGAAGGGCTGGGCGGCAGCCCCGGCGGGCAGGGCAACGGCAATGGCGGCGCCAACATCGCCGACAGCGTGGTGAACTCGGCGCTGCGCTTCCGCGCGCAGGCGCCGCTCGTCGACCAGCTCCTGCGCGAGATCGGCGTGCAGGGCGGCGACCTCGGAGGCGCGGCAAACGCGCTCCTCGAGGGCGGCGGCACGGTCAAGCGAGAATGATCAGGGTCTAGACCGGATGATCAAGGTCTACACCTCGAGCGTGATCGACGCTCCGGCGGACGCCGTCTGGGCACAGGTGCGCGACTTTAACGGCCTGCCGAAGTGGACCCCGTTCGTCGCCGAGTCGCGCATCGAGAACGGCATGGCCGCGGACAAGATCGGCTGCGTGCGCAACTTCCGCCTTCGCGACGGCGGCGTGATCCGCGAGCAGCTCCTCACGCTCTCGGATTACGACTACCAGTGCAGCTACTCGATCCTCGAGAGCCCGATGGGGGTCGAGAACTACGTCGCCACGCTCAAGCTCACGCCGGTCACCGACGGCAACCGGACCTTCGCCGAGTGGTGGGCCGAGTTCGACTGCGCGCCGGAGCGCGAGCGGGACCTCGCGCAGAACATCGGCCAGGGAGTGTTTCAGGCCGCATTTGATTCCCTGAAGCAAAAGCTGCGTTGATCCGGGTCAGGCGCTCCGCCGTCATCGACGCGCCGATCGAGCGCGTCTGGGCGGTGCTGCGCGACTTCAACAGCCACAGTGCCTGGCACCCGGCCGTCGGCGAGTCCCGCATCGAGCGCAACGAGCCCGCCGACCAGGTCGGCTGCGTGCGCAATTTCTTCCTCAAGGACGGGAACCACATCCGCGAGCAGCTGCTCGCGCTCTCCGACCGCGACTACATCTCCACGTACTGCATCCTCGATGCGACGCTGCCGATGCGGAACTACGTCGCCACGGTCCAGCTGAAGAGAGTCACCGACGGCGACCGAACCTTCTGGCACTGGGAGTCGACGTTCGACGTGCCCAGGGGCCGCGAGCGCGAATTCGACCAGCTCGTCGGCGGCGGAGTGTATGAGGCGGGGTTTCACGCGCTTGCCGAGTACCTCAAGAACGGCGAGGGGCGCAGTTCTTCTTCTCGTCTTTCTCCTATTACGTCTGTCGAGCCGCAAGGCGTCGTCGCCACCGGCTTTGGTGGGCCGGAGGTCTTGCAGTTCAGACGACTGGAGCCACCCAGAGGAGAAGTTTTGATTCGCCAGACTGCGGTGGGCGTCAATTACATCGACGTCTACATCCGTAAAGGGCTCTACCGCATGATCGAGCCGCCCGCGCCGATCGGCATGGAGGCGGCGGGCGTGGTGGTGGAGAGCCGCTCGAGCCGCTTCCGCCCCGGCGATCGGGTCGCCTACGCCTGTACACCGCCCGGCGCCTACGTCACGATGCGAGCGCTTCCCGCCGATCAGCTGGTGCTGCTGCCCGGCTACATCAACGACGAAACGGCCGCGGCGGTGATGCTCAAGGGCATGACTGCCGAGTACCTGCTGCATCGCACGCACCGTGTCCGCCCTGGCGACGTGGTGCTCGTGCACGCCGCCGCGGGCGGCGTCGGGTTGCTTCTCTGCCAGTGGGCCAAGGCGCTCGGCGCGCGCGTCATCGGGACTGTGTCGACCGAGGCGAAGGCCGAGCTCGCGCGGGCCAATGGCGCAGATATCCTGGTTGTTTCGAAGAACTATGCCTTTGCTGAAGAGGTGAAGCGAGCAACCGCTGGCAAAGGCGCTGATGTGATCTACGACGGCCTGGGGCAGGCGGCCGCGCAGGAGAACTTCCAGGCGCTCGCGATGCGCGGCCACTGGGTGAGCTACGGCCAGGCGAGCGGCCCTCTGCAGCCGATGAGCTT
>DATADT010000390.1:0-2819 GCA_036258355.1 Burkholderiales bacterium | reverse complement strand
TGGTCGGGGGCGGGTTGACCGCGGGGCTTTCCGCGACAGACGTGCTCGTGAAAGAAGCCTGGGAAGAAGCGGGCATCCCGGCCGAGCTTGCACGCCGCGCGACCTTTGGCGCGCACCTGAGCGTCCTGCGCGAAGTCCCGGAAGGCGTCCAGTCCGAGCGGATCGACGTCTACGACCTCGAGCTGCCGCAAGGCTTTCGCCCCGCCAACCAGGACGGTGAAGTGTCCGAGTTCATGCTCGTTCCCTTGGCCCAGGTCGAGCGCCTGGATCTTACGTTCGAGGCATGGCTGGTCGCGCAGGACTTCTTCAGTCGACGAAGCGCACGCCCCGGGTCTGGGCCCGCAGGCGCGGGTCCCGCGACTTGACCGTCAGCGACCGTCCTTCCAGCGCCTCGCGGCAGCGCTCGAGCGTGTCGGCTTCGAGGCGCGCCATCGCCTCGCGCGTGTAGAACGTCAGGTGCGGCGAGAGAATCACGTTATCCATCGCGTAGAGCGCGCTCAGCGGGTGGTCGCGCCGCGAAAGCGGTTCGCGCGAGTACACGTCCAGCGCCGCGCCCGCCAGCCGGCCTTCCTGCAGGGCCTTCAGCAACGCCATCTCATCGACGATCGCGCCGCGCGACACGTTGACGAGGAACGCGGTGCGCTTCATCGCGCTCAGCTCGCGCTCGCCGATCAGGTGACGCGTCTCGTCGTTCAGGACGCAGTGGATCGAGACAAAATCGCTCTCGGCCAGCATGGCGCGCAGATCCGGCGCCGTGTTTTTCACGTAAGGGTCGTACGCGAGCACGCGCATGTGGAAGGCCGCGGCCATGCGCGCGAAGCTCGAGCCGATGCGCCCGAGCCCCACGAGCCCGACCGTCTTGCCGGCGAGGTCGCTCGCCAGCCACTCGCCCGTGGGCCACACCCAGTCCTGGCCTTCCATGGCCCGCTGCAGCGGCTTGAGCTTCTTCGCGAGCGCCATCATCAGCGCGAATGCGCCTTCGGCCACCGTCTCTTCCGCATAGTCCGGAACGTTGACCACCGGGATGCCGCGGCTGCGCGCCGCGGCGAGGTCGATCGCGTCGATGCCGACGCCGTATTTCACGATCGCCCTCAGCTTGCGGGCGGCCTCGATCACGCGACGCGTAATCGGCGTGTAGCACATCAGGATCAGGTCGGCTTCCCGCGCCGCCTCGACCAGCTTGTCCTCGGCGATGCCCTCGTCCAGCAATACGAGCTCGTGCCCGTCGGCCCGCAGGGCCGCATCCACAGCGGGAATCTCCAGCTCGCGGTCGGTCCGTACTATCCTGGCCACGGCGCCTTGAGCGAGGCCTTCGCCGGCACTTTCTGGCCGGAGACTTCGATCGCGTAGCCGCCTTCGATGTCCTCGGAATAGACGAACCCCATGCCGACCATGCAGGAAAGCGTGGCGCTGTAGCCGACCGAGGAGAGCTCGCCCACGGGGCTTCCGTTGCGCAGGATCGGCTCGCCGCCCCACGCGAAAAGCTCGGTTGCCGGAAAGGTGAACACGAGAAGCCGCTTCGCGAGCTTCGCCGGCGCATTGCTCTGCTCGGGACGCACGGCGAAGGCGAGGCCTGCTTCGTAAGGCGAGCAGTCCGGCGAAAGCTCGGCGCCGAACGCCCGCCGCCCGGCCTCGATGCGCAGCGCGTCGAGCGCGTAATAGCCGCAATCCCTGAGCCCAAGGTCCTTGCCCGCCGCCCAGATCCGGTCGTAGAGGCCGCTCGCCTCCGCTACCGGCACATACAGCTCGGTTCCCGGCCCGCCGACATACGACGCGGGCTGCGCTCGCGCGCTGCCGAGGTCTGTTCTCTCCAGGATTTGCCTGGCCCGCGGACCGAGCACCGAAATGACCGACCATTCCGCGCTTACGTCGTCCACTCGCACGTCTTCGCCTTCATGGATGTGACGGCGAAGCCATGCCGCGTCCCGCACCGGCTGCGCCGAGCCGGTGACGACGAGGAAATCGTCGTCCGCCCAGCGCTGCACGGTGACGTCGCTCTCGAAGCCGCCCTTGCGGTTGAGCATCGCGGTGTAGGTCAGTCGTCCGATACGGTTGGCGCACACGCGGTCGAGAAGCGCCGCGGCGTCGGCGCCGCGCACGCGCAGCTTGCCGAACGAGGTCTGGTCGAGGATGCCGGCCGCTTTGCGGATCGCGAGCTGCTCTTCCACCACCGCGGGCAGCCAGCTGGGGCGGCCAAGCGTGTATTGCATCGGCGGTCCGAAATAGTTGGCGCGCTCCCAGCCGAACTTCGAGCCGAATTGGGCTCCTTTTTTCTTGAGAGTTTCATACAGGGGAGAAGCCCGCAGCGGTCGTCCTGATTCGAGCTCGTGCCGCGGCCAGCGCATCGCGTAGTGCAGGCCGAGCGTCTCCACCGTGCGGCTGCGCAGCCATTTCGCATCCGCCGCGAACGCGCCGAAGCGCCGGATGTCGACCTCGAACAGATCCATCGGCGCCTCGCCGCCGGCGATCCAGTCGGCGAGCAGTTTCCCGGCGCCGCCGGCATTGGCAATGCCGGCCGAGTTGAACCCGGCGGCGACGAAGTAATTGCGCAGCTCGGGCGCTTCGCCGAGGATGAAGTTGCCGTCCGGCGTGAAGCTTTCCGGGCCGTTCAGCAGGATCTTCACTCCCGTGGTCTCGAGCGCGGGCACGCGGTGGATCGCCGCCTCCATCAGCGGCTGGAACTGGTCCCAGTCCTCGGGCAGGAGCTGGAACTCGAACCCCTCCGGGATGCCGTCCATGCCCCAGGGCTTGGCCACCGGCTCGAAGCCGCCCATCACGAGACCGCCGACTTCCTCCTTGAAGTAGATGAAGCCGTCGGG
>DATADT010000389.1:0-3585 GCA_036258355.1 Burkholderiales bacterium | reverse complement strand
TGGTGATGGCGAACTGCTTGTAGAGCGTGCCGGTCACGCCGCCGAGGAAGGCGACCGGCAGGAACACCGCGAGCAGCACCAGCACGATCGAGATCAGCGCGCCGGCGATCTCGCTCATCGCGCGCTTCGCCGCCTCGAGCGCCGAGAGCTTGTGGGTGGTGATGTTCGCCTCGACCGTCTCGACCACCACGATCGCGTCGTCCACCACCAGGCCGATCGCGAGGATCATGCCGAACATGGTGAGCATGTTGATCGAGAAGCCGAGGAGGTGCATGCCGATGAAGGTGCCGACGATCGATACCGGCACCGCCAGGATCGGGATCACGGTGGCGCGCAGCGACTGCAGGAACAGGAACACCACCAGCACCACCAGCACCACCGCCTCGAAGAAGGTGTGCACCACCTTGTCGATCGAGTACAGGGTGAAGAGGCTCGTGTCGAGCACGATCTTGTAGTCGAGGCCGCTCGGGAACTGCGCCTTGAGCTCCTCCATGCGCTTCTTCACCGCGTTCGCTGTGAGCACGGCGTTCGCGCCGGGCTGTTGGTAGATGGCGATCGTCGTGGCGGTCTTGCCGTTCAGGCGGCTCGCGATCGAGTAGTCGCGCTTGGCGAGCTCGACGCGCCCGATGTCCTTCACGCGCACTATGGCGATACTCTCCTTCGCCGCGCGCACGATGATCTCCTCGAACTCCTCGGGCTTGGTGAGCAGGCCCTGCGCGGTGACGACGAACTGCTGCTCGACGCCCTCGCGCGAGGGCTGCGAGCCGATCTGGCCGATGCCGAAGGTCTGGTTCTGGCTCTGGATCGCGCTCGCCACGTCCTGCGCCGAGATGCCGAGCTGCGCCATGCGGTCGGGCTGAAGCCACACGCGCATCGCGATGTCGGGAAGGCCGAGCACCGAGGCGCGGTTCGCCCCCGGCACGCGCTTGAGCTCCTCCAGCACGTAGAGGTTGGCGTAGTTGTCGATGTAGGTGGAGTCGTAGCGAGCGTCGGGCGAGTACACCGACAGCACCATCATGATGCTGGAAGACTTGCTGTCGACCGTCACGCCCTGCTGCGACACCGCCTGCGGCAGCTGCGCGAGCGCCTGGCTCACGCGGTTCTGCACGTTGACCTGGTTGATGTTCGGGTCGCTGCCGGGCGCGAACACCACGCTGATCGAGACGTTGCCCGACGAGGAGCTCGTCGAGGAGAAGTAGAGCAGGTCGTCTACGCCGTTGATCTGCGCCTCGATCGGCGCGGCGACCGTGTTCGCGATCACCTCGGCGGTCGCCCCCGGATAGCGCGCCGACACCTGCACCTGCGGCGGCGCCATGTCGGGGTACTGCTCGATCGGCGACACGCTCATCGCCACCGCGCCGCCGAGCACGATCAGGATCGAGATGACCGAGGAGAGAACCGGCCGGCCGATGAAGAAATGCGTAAACATCGGAGAGCTATTTTTTCGCTGCGTCGACCACCTTCACCGGCTGGCCGGGAACGACCCGCATCGCTCCCTCCGCCACCACGCGGTCGCCGGCGTGCAGACCGGTGACGATGAAGATGTTCTTGTCACCGTGGTAGTCGCCGACTACCACTGGCCGCAGCTCCGCGGTGCCGTCCTGCTTGACGACGTAGACGGCGTGCCCGTTGGCACCCTGCTGCACCGCGAGCTGGGGAACGCTGATCGCGTTCGGCCGCGTGCCGCCCTTCACCTTCGCGTTCACGAACATGCCGGGCCGCAGGTCCTTCTTCGGATTGGGCAGCTCGGCGCGCACCCTGAACGACCCGGTCTCCTGGCTGAAGGAAGGATCGGCGAAGCTGATGCGGCCTTTCTCCGGATAGACCGCGCCGTCGGGCATCGCGATCTCCACCTCGAAGATCTGGTTCGGAGGCGGCTCCAGCAGCCCCTTCGCCACCAGCTCGCGGGTCTTCGCGATCTGGTTCTGCGACACGCTGAAATTGACCCAGACCGGGTCGAGCGCGGCGACGTAGGTGAGCTTGGCGTTCTCGGACATCGCGTTGATGTACGCGCCCTGGCGCTGCAGCGCGCGGCTCGCGAGCCCGGTCACCGGCGAGCGAATCGTCGCGTAGCCGAGATTGAGCTCCTGCTCCTTCACTTTCGCCTGCGCCGAGAACACCGCCGCGCTCGACGAGTCGAACTCGCCCTGCGCCCGGTCGAGGTCGGCCCGCGAAATCGCGCGCTGCTCGACAAGCGGCTTCACCCGGTTCAGGTTGGCGGCCGCCGTGGAGTGGCGCGCCTGCTGCGCCCGCAGCTCGCCCTGCGCCGCCTGGAGCTGCGCCTGGAACGGCTTCGGATCGAGCTGGAAGAGGAGCTGCCCTTCCTTGACGAGCTCTCCTTCCTGATAGGCGATCTTGTCGAGATAGCCGGATACGCGCGCCACGATATCCACCTGGCGCGAGCTCTCGGTCTGCGCGACGAACGTGGCGAAGTACGGGACGGTCTGCGGCTGGACCGTGACGATCGTGACCTGCGGCGCCGGCCGCTGCGGCGGCGGCGCTTCCTTCTCGCCGCAGCCGCCGGCGAGCCAGGCAGCCAGACAAAGGGCCGCCAAGCTCTTGCGCATCATTTCTTAAGCTGCGAAGCGCTGAGAAGGCGCCACTTGCCTTCGACCTGGCACAGGCTGAGGGTGCTGGTGTTCTTTCGGCCCTGCGCCTCGTTGTGGACGCGCACCTCCTTGCACGGGTGGCCCTTGGACTCGAAAGTGCGCAGCAGCGTGACGTCGCCACGCGCGCGCGTCTTCGGGTTCTCCCAGCTCGAGGTTTCGTTTTCCTTGCCTTCGGCGAGCACTTTGCGCGCGTTGTCCATGAACAGGCGCAGGTCCTCCTCATCGAAGCGCTCGGCGGGAGTGTTCTTGAGCAGCCCGATCCAGTTCTGCGCCGCTGCCGGAGCGGCCGCCGCCGCGATCAGGATCGCGAAAACCAGTTTCATGAGATTGCTCCTAGAAGGACTCCTTAACGTAAACATAAAGGCTCGTGCTGTCACGCCCGCGTGCGATATCGACGCTCAAGTTGACGCGCGCCTTCTCGGCCGCGAGCCAGCGCACGCCGAAACCCACGCTTGGCAGGTCTGGCTCGTCGCCCATTGCACCAAAGGAGCGCGCGACCTTGCCCCATCCACCGAAAACCACGCCGCCAAACCGGCCAATCAGCGGAAAGCGATACTCGGCCTGTGCGGCTGCCATGGCGCGGTCGCGGTAACGGCCGACCTCGTAACCGCGCAGGTCGCTGCCGGCGCCGAACAGGCACAGGTCGAAAAGCGGCGTGCGGTCGGACGCCTGGCATAGATAGCCGCGCAGCGCGAGCACGCCCGGGCCGGTGCGGCGGTAGTAGTTCGCGCCGAGGTCGTAGGTTTCGTAATCGAAGTCGCTGCCGAGGGAGTCGTCGGCGAAGTTAGCGCGCAGGTCCACCAGCACGCCGGAGGACGGGTTCATGTCGTTGTCGCGGGTATCGAACGTCGCCCGGGGACCGATTCCCGAGCTGACGATGGTGATCGAAGCGGGGAGCGCCTCCGCAACGGCCGGCGGTAATACGCCCGGATCGCCGTCGACGGCCGTCTCAACTCTCAATCCCCGGTAGCGCAGG
>DATADT010000388.1:0-2368 GCA_036258355.1 Burkholderiales bacterium | reverse complement strand
ACCGCGACGACGAAGGTGAGCGAGTTGATGGTGGTGACCGAGGCAAAGTCCTTGATCGGGTCGAACGGCAGCTGCTTGAAGATGTGCGGCGCTGCCGCGAGCGTCGAGCTCGCCGGGGTGATGTGGATCGTGTAGCCGTCGGGCGCGCTCTTCGCCACGAACGCGCTCGCGATGGAGCCCTGCGCGCCGGGCTTGTTCTCGACCACCACCGGCTTGCCGGCGAGCTTGGCGAGCTGCTCGCTGTAGTAGCGCACGATGATGTCGGCGCCGGAGCCGGGGGCGAAGTTGCAGATCGAGCGGATCTCGCGCGCCGGGTAATCCTGCGGCTGGGCTACCGAATGAAATGCGGGCGCCGCCAGCGCGAAAGCCAGCAACAGTGCGAAACGGGTCATGGCCGCCTCCTCGGCGGCTAGTCTAGGTGAATTCGGGAATTCGGGGCCAGGGTGAGCTGACCCCGAATTACGTCAACGAGTCTCCACCCTGACCGAGAATTGGGGTCCGCAGACCACGTTCGGCTGCGTGCCCTCGCCCACCACGGTCTGCCCTTTGGGAAGCGGTCCCTCCTGGCACGCGGCATGGCGGAACGGGAAGTGCATCGAGACCGCGTTGGCGCGCTCGGCGATCCACTTCGCCGATCGCTGCGACAGGAACCAGCCGAGCGCCGGCTCCAGGCCCGCCGCCCGGGCCTCCGAGCGCTCGGCGTGGTCGCCGAACAGGTTCCAGTCGAGCAGGCGCCCCTCCTTGCAGTTGAACTCCGCGCGCACCCGGCGCAGCTCGAGCTGGCCGCGCGACTCGCGCACCCGCAGCAGCGCCTCGATCGGCGCGGTGAGGTGTGAAAGTGCCGTCACTTCGAGCGCGGGCGGCTCCTCGTTCGCCTCGGCGTCGGCCGCGCGGCGCTGCGGGCAGGCGAGCTCGCTCTCGTTGCTGTTGTCGATGACGATGACGATGAAGCGCCGCTTCGCCGGCTCCGCGTCTAGCGCCCGGATGACGTCGCTCAGCGTCGCCAGGCCCGAGTTCTCGAAGTAGCCGCCGTCGACCAGCCGGTCCCAGACTTTCGTGTACTCGGGGCAGGTCCCGTCCTCCGCCGGCTCCTTGCAGGCGCTCACGGTCGCCGCCGGGCTGACATACGTGAAGCGCGCCGAGTTGAGCACCGCCTCGCGCACCGTGAGGCCGGCCGTGTCCAGGGCGCCGAGCCCGCGTACCGGGCGGAAGAGGTCCACCGCCGCCGGAACGCGGGAGCGCTGGACGTTGGTCGCAAGCACGCGCCGGCCGGTTTCGACGGCGGTCGCGTTCAGGAACACCGCGGGACTCGAGCCGGGCGCGAAAACTTCGAGGAACGGCTGGTCGAACTTCCCCTTGACGTCGGGGAAGACGTCGTCCCACGCCGCGCTCCACGCCTTGGCAAGCGTCGCGCCGCGATCGTCCTTGAGATAGTTGAACGGCACGAAGCGTTGAGTCATCTCGGCGAAGAGCAGCGATCCCGCGACCGGGGCAAGGAAGTCCCGGCGCAGCATGCTTCTCATCTCCTCGCGCCGGCCGGTCTGGCAGCGCTCGGGGCCGGGCATCCTCTCCCAGATCTGGCGCTGCGCGAGGTACGCGGCGATGCCGAGCGAGCCGCCCGAGACGCCGGAGTAGGCGTAGACGTGGCGGCCGAACTCGCCGCAGGTCCGGTCGTCGGCGGCGGCGAGCATGTGCGCGGTCCAGTAGGCGGCACGGAGGCCCCCACCCGCGGCGGCGACGAAGAAAATGGGGCTGTCGCCGCCGCCGGGGACCTGCGTCAGCCATTCCTTGAAGTGGTCGGTGAGCGGCGGGCGCGCAGGCGGCGCTTTTGCGAACCGGGTGCCCTGCGGGGCGTAATCCGGCGTGTTGGCGGCGAAGATGCCCCACAGAAACGGCACCACCGCGAGCGAGGGAAGGGTTGCGTACTTCGGCAGGAACACCCACACCATGCCGAAGCACGCAAGGAGCGCGAGCCCGAGAAACAGGATCGCCAGCGTGCCCAGCCGCATGCCGATCGGGATCGGCGCGTTCGTGAGCGCGATGACGAGGCCGACCTGCAGCGTGAGGGCCACGCCGAGCGCGACGAACGTCTGCCGGCCAACCTTGAACTGGAGAATGGCGGGGTCTTGCTTGATTCCCAGCAGCTCGCGCCGGCGGTCGACGAACCACAGGCCGACGCCGGCAAGCACCAGGACCAGGAACGGCAGCTTGTTCCAGGTCCAGGCGTGACTGGCCGCGGTCCTGAACACGATCCACAGCCAGAGGAAGAACGCGACGGCCATCGCCCACTGCGCGGCCGCGCTTCGGCGTCCGAGCGCCAGCGGCGCGAGCGTCAGCGCGACGCACAGGCCGAGGAGCCAGTCCTCGA
>DATADT010000387.1:0-5955 GCA_036258355.1 Burkholderiales bacterium | reverse complement strand
CGATAGCGGCGCGGATCTCGTCGCGCCGCGCGCTGATCGGCAGCGCGGGATCGAAATCGAATCTCAGCTGGGAACGAGCGCTACGCCGTGGTCCGAGAAGCCGATCGCAACCTCGGTGCCTGCGGCGATCGGGCGGGCGACATCGCGGTCGACGACGAAGAGCTGGCCGAGGGGCGCGTCCACCGTGTACTCCATGTGCGTGCCGAGATAGGCCGCCTTTCTTATCACGCCTCGAAGCCCGGAATTCAGGTCCTTCCTTAGAAGGATCGACTCGGGGCGGATGGCGACCCGCACCGGGCCGGGCGGCGCGCCGCGGTGCTCGAGCTCGAGCTCCACGCCGCCGAGACGCACCGGCGCGCGGCTGCCGCGGTGCGCGCCGAGCTCCGCCTCGACCAGGTTGGCATCCCCGATGAAGTCGGCGACGAAGCGGTCGCGCGGCGCCTCGTACAGCTCGCGCGGCTCGCCCACCTGGGCGATGCGCGCGTTCGACATGACGATGATGCGGTCCGAGACCGCGAGCGCTTCCTGCTGGTCGTGCGTCACGTAGGCGACCGTGAGCCCGAGGCTCTGCTGCAGCTCGCGGATGTCCTCGCGCACGCGGCGGCGCAGCTTCGCGTCGAGGTTGGAGAGCGGCTCGTCGAAGAGGAGGACCTGCGGCTCGAGCACGAGCGCGCGCGCGACCGCCACGCGCTGCTGCTGTCCGCCGGAAAGCTCCGAAGGCATGCGGCTCGCGAGCGCCTCCAGCCCGACCATGCGCAGCTTCTCCATCGCCTTGCCTTTCGCCCCCCGGTCGCCGCTCACCGTCGGGCCGTACGCGACGTTCTCGAGCACGTTCATGTGCGGGAAAAGCGCGTAGGACTGGAACACCATGCTGACGTCGCGCTCGGAAGCCGGCGCCGAAGTGACGTCGCGGCCGCCGATCGTAATGGTTCCCGAGCTCACCATCTCCAGCCCCGCGATGAGGCGCAGCGTGGTCGTCTTGCCGCAGCCCGAGGGGCCGAGGAGCGTGGCGAGCGTGCCCGGCTCGATGCGAAACGAGATGTCGTTCACCGCGGTGACGGCGCCGTAACGCTTGGTGACGTTCTTGAATTCAACCATCAGGCGGTTGCCGGCATCGCCACGGCCTCCCGGCGCCCGAGCCTGCGCTCGCCGACACCGAGCTGGATGAGGCCGATCACGGCCAGCATGATGACGATCAGCACGCAGGAATACGCGGTGGCGAGCCCGAACTCGCCCGCCTCGACCCGGCCGACGATGTACGCGGTCGACATGTTGTACTCGGCGCTCACCAAGAAGATCACCGCGCTCACCGCGGTCATCGCGCGCACGAAACTGTAGACCAGCGCTGCGACGATCGCCGGGCGCAGGAGCGGCAGCACGACGCGCCGGATGGTGGTTGCCGAGCGCGCGCCGAGGGTGTGAGAGGCTTCATCGAGCGACTTGTCGATCTGCGACAGCGTGGCGATGCCGGCGCGCACGCCGACCGGCATGTTGCGGAACACGAAGCAGATGACGAGGATCGCCGCGGTGCCGGTGAGCTCGATCGGCGGCACGTTGAACGCGAGGATGTAGCTGATGCCGACCACCGTGCCGGGAATCGCAAACGACAGCATCGTGCCGAACTCGAAGGCCCGCTTGCCGGCGAAATCCTGGCGCGAGAGCAGCCACGCCGTGAGCAGCCCGATCGCCGCGGTGAGCGGCGCGGCCACGGTCGCAATCGTGAGCGTGGTGCCCAGCGAGGGCCAGGCGGCGCCGGTGAAATGCAGCCCGCGCTGGGCCATCTCGACCGAGAACCCGGCGAGGAAGTGATCGAGCGTGAAGCTGTAGTCGCGCCCCACGGACTTCACGAAGCCGCCGACGAAGATCGTGGCATAGATGACCAGCGTGAGCGCGGCCCACGGCAGCGCGATGCCGTAGCAGAGCCAGCGCAAGCCGCGCGGCAGCGGCACGGGCAGGCCGGCATCTCCCTTGCCGGTCACGGTGGTGTACGACGCGCGCCCGAGCCAGCGCTGCTGCGCCCAGAACGCCACCAGCGTAAAGACGAGGAGCACGAGCGCGAGCACCGCGGCCCGGCTCTGGTCGTGCGAGGCGCCGACCACCGCGAAGTAGATCTTGATGGACAACACCTCGAAGTTACCTGCGAGCACGAGCGGGTTGCCGAAGTCGGCCATGCTCTCGACGAAGCCGAGCAGGAACGCGGCGGCGAGCCCGGGACGCAGGAGCGGCAGCGTCACCGTGCGGAACGTAGTCCAGCCGCGCGCGCGCAGGGTCTGCGACGCCTCCTCGAGCGAAGGGCTGATGCCTTGCACCACGCCGAGGAGCACGAGGAAGGCAATGGGCGTGAAGGCGAGAAGCTGCGCGAGCGCCACCCCTGGCAGGCCATAGATCCAGCGCGAGCGCGGGATGTTGAACCAGTCGAAGAGCAGCGCCGACACCGCGCCGGCGCGCCCGAAGAGCAGGATCACGGCGAGGCCGATGACGAACGGCGGCGTGATGATCGGCAGCACGCTCATCACCCGCAGCAGCCCCTTGTAGCGGAATGCAGTGCGCGTTGCGATAAGCGCAAAGGCGAGGCCCAGCACCGTCGAGCCGGCACCGACGAGGAGCGCGAGGATCAGCGTGTTCCACGCGACGCCGCAGCGCACGCTCGAGTAGAAGCAGTCCACCCCCCAGATCGAACGGTCGAAGAAGCTCGCGACGAAGCTGCCCTCGAACGCGCTCGCCAGCATGACAAAGGTCGGGAAGAAGACGAACGCCGCGGTCGTGGCGATGACGAGCCCGATCGCGCCGACCACGAAGAAGTCCCCGCGGCAGCAGCCGCGCGCCGCGAGCCCTTGACAGAGAACCATCAGGTAACCGCCCGCGGCAAGCAAAGCGCCGTAGCCCATCCCCGGCTGCGTCGGCCAGCCTGCAGGGGTGACGTTCGGGTGGCGGAAAAGGAACCCCTGCGCGAAGAGCAGGAGTAAACCGGCGACTCCGACTGCAACAAGAAGCTTTCCGGCCTGCCCGCGCGCCATGCGCCACGGACGCGCCGCGAGCGCACCGATGAGCGGCAGGAATAGCAGCCCCAGCCAAGGCTTGCCCTGGAAGGCGTGCACGAGCGCAGGCGCTCCCCAGGCGCCTTCGACCGCATACCACGGCAGGAGCACCAGGCTCGCTGCGGTGGCGGCGAGCCAGGTTACTTGGGAAGCGCTTTGACTTCCTTGTCCCACTTCGACAGCAGCCGCTTGCGCTCGGCGGAGGAGCCGTACTTCGCGAAGTCGTAGTCGATCAGCTTGATCGTCTCCAGGCGCGGCGCCTGCGGCGGCACCTTCGCATTGCGGTTCGACGGCACCTGGAACGCCTTCGCCTCGGCGCCGATCGACTGCGCGTCCGCGGTCAGCGCCCAGTCGTACCAGGTCCTCGCCTCTTTCGGGTTCTTGCCGCCCTTGATGATGCTCATCGAGCCGACCTCGTAGCCGGTGCCCTCGCACGGCGCCACAACCTTGATCGGCGAGCCCTGGCTCGCGAAGGTTACGAGGTCATGCTGGAAGGTGATCCCGATCAGCGTCTCGCCGCTCGCCGTGGCCTTCGCCGGCGCCGCGCCGGACTTGGTGTACTGGTTGATGTTGCGGTGCAGGCGCTTGAGGTAATCGAAGCCCTTGTCCTCGCCGTAGATCTGCACCATGGTCGCGAGCATGGTGTAGGAAGTGCCCGAGGAGTTCGGATCGGCGACCTGCACCTCGTCCTTGTACTTCTCGCTGAGGAGGTCGCTCCAGCACTTGGGCTCGGGCAGCTTGCGCCGCGCGAGCAGCTCGGTGTTGTAGCCGAAGCCGAGCGCGCCGGCGTAGATGCCGACGGTGCGGAACTTGGACTGCTCGGCCTGCTTCACCGCCCAGGGCTGCAGCTCCTTCAGCATCGGCGACTTGTATTCATCGGTGAGCCCTTCCTCGGCCGCCTGCAGGTGCGGGTCGCCGGTCCCGCCCCACATCACGTCGCCGCGCGGGTTTGAGGACTCCGCCTTCACCTGGGCGTACGTCTCGCCGCTCGACTTGCGGGTCATGGCGACCTTGATGCCGGTCTTGCGTTCGAATGCCGTCACCATGGCGCGGCACCATTCCTCCTGCACGCTGCAGTAAAGGACGAGGCTGCCCTGCGCCATTGCATATCCCGGCACAGCCAGCGCCAGCGTTGCGAGCCATCGCTTCATGAGATCCTCCTCTCCAGTTTTTCGGTAGCTTGCCCGACTCCCGTCGCGGCGACCAGCGCCTCGCGCAAGCCCGGCGCGCAGGCAAGCACGGCGTTGCCGCGCAGCAGCGCCTCGCCCGAGAGGTAGTCGTTGGCCCACCCGCCCGCCTCGTGCACCAGGAGCAGCCCGGCGAGGGTGTCCCAGGAATTGATGTGGAGCTCGCAGTAGCCATGCGTTCGTCCCGCCGCGACGTAGGCGAGCCCGAGCGCGCCGGAACCGGCGCGCATGAATATCGCGCCGGCGTCGAGCACTCGCTCGACGAGCCCGGTGTACGCGCGCACCGGGCGGCGCGCCGACCAGCCCAGCTCGATGATCGCCTGGCGCAGGTCGGTGATGTCGGAGACGCGCATGGCGAGCTCGTTCAGAAACGCCCCGCGCCCGAGGCGCGCGCGATAGAGCTCGCCGTACATAGGCGCCGCGATCGCGCCGAGGAGCAGCTCCCCCGCCGACACGAACGCGATGGAGACGCAGAAATGCGGAATGCGGTGCGCGAAGTTCGCCGTGCCGTCGATCGGGTCGATCACCCACACCGCCTCGCCCGTTCCGGTGACGTGACCTGAGGCGCCGCCTTCCTCGCCCAGGAAAGCGTCGCGCGGGAAGCGGCTCTTCAACCGCTCGATGATGAGGCGCTCGACTTCTCCGTCGGCTGCCGTAATGAAATCCTGCTTGCCCTTCAGCTTCACTTCGGGGGGATTGGAAAAGAGTTGCTTCGCCAGCTCGCCCGCCTCGCGCGCGACCGCGGCGAGCGCTGCTTCCCTCGCGTCGAGCTCCCGCTCGTTCATGCTTTCCAGTATCGCCGCGCAAGTGGTCTGAGGCAATCGTGGCCGATGCGCGCGTGCGTGAGCGGGTGCGCCTTCGCCGGATCCTGGTCGGCCTCCACCACCAGCCAGCCTGCATATCCCGCGCTCGCCAGGCTTTTCAGAATGGGGTCGAAATCGATCGATCCGTCGCCGGGAACCGCGAATACGTCGCCCACCACCGCATCGAGAAAGCTCCAGTCCTTCTTCCCCGCGTGTTCCAGCCGGTCCTGGCGGATGTCCTTGCAATGGACGTGCACGATGCGCTTCGCATGGCGCTTGAGCGCGCGCATCGGATCGCCGCCGGCGAACGTGAGGTGACCGGTGTCGAGCAGCAGGCCGACCGACTTCGTGCCGTCCATCATGCGGTCGACCTCGTCCTCGGCCTGGATCACCGTTCCCATGTGGTGGTGGTAGGCGAGCTTCATCCCGCTCTTGCTCAAGTACTCCGCAATTTCATCGAGTCGTCGGCAAAACGGCTTCCATTCCTTCTCCGCGAGCCGCGGCCGCTTGGACAGCGGAACCTTGCGCTCACCGTGCACGCAGCGTGATACCTCGCAAAACACCATTGCCTTGGCGCCGAGCGTTCTCAAAAGGGTGACGTGGGGCTGCATCGCCTTGATCTCGTCCTCGACCGAGCGCTCGAGCAGCCTCGCGCTGTACCACCCAGATACGAGTTTCAGCCCATGTGTGGTGAGTATTGGTGAAAGAACCTTTGCGTCGCGCGGGAACTTCCTGCCAAGTTCCACACCTTCGTAACCCGCCTGCTTCGCCTCGCTCAGGCACTTTTCGAGCGAGTTTTCGTCGCCGAGCTCCGGGAGGTCATCGTTGGTCCAGGTGAGCGGGTTGATGCCGATGCGCACGCTCATGCACCCAGCCCCTGGCGCTTGCGGGCGCGTTCGTACGCTGAACGAGCTTTCTTTTGCCCGG
>DATADT010000386.1:0-3586 GCA_036258355.1 Burkholderiales bacterium | reverse complement strand
GAAATACGAGCGCCGCGTGCGGCACGCCGGGCGGCGATGGACTCGTCGAAGCTCGACTTTCCGGTCCTTCGCGCGAGGTACCCCCTGCAATCCGTCGCGCACGGTCGCGGCGGAATATCCGCCCTACCTGCCGAGGCAGCTATTGTTTTTCGGCCGAGGCTACCTGCCAGGCGTGAGGCAGATCGAGCTGCCGATGGGCCGCGCGCCCGCGCAGTCTTATGCCTACGCCGGCCCGGATGATCTCGCCGCGGTCGAGAAAGCGGCGCGGCAGGCGCTGCGGGCGGACTTTCCGCAATACGAAAGCCCGTCGAAATACTTCGCGTTCAACTGGGGCGTGCAGAAGACGCAAAGCGGCAACGTCGCGTACTCGATCGGGATCTACGAGCTTCGCCGCTGCCCCGGGGCCTGAAAAAGCAAGGGCGCCCGTAGGCGCCCTTCAGGCACAGACTACCGCTGCGGCGTCAGTCCCTGTCGCCCGCGAGCGCGAGCAGCAGGTGCAGCAGGTTGGCGAAGATGTTGAACAGGCTCATGTAGACGCCGGTGGTGGCCATCACGTAGTTGGTCTCGCCGCCGCGCATGATGCGCTGCAGGTCGTAGAGCAGGAACAGCGAGAACACCACGATCACCAGGGTCGAGATCGTCAGCGCGAGCGCCGGGATCTGCAGGAACATGTTCGCGATCATCGCGATGAGGAGCGCGATCATGCCGACGAACAGAAACTTCCCCATGAAGCTGAGATCGCGCTTGATCGTCTGCGCGAGCGCGCCCATGGCGAAGAAGATGATGCCGGTGCCCACCGCGGCGTAGCCGACGAGCGCCATGCCGTTCTTCATGGACAGTGCCACGTTCAGGATCGGCCCCAGCCACCAGCCGAGCAGGCCGGTCATCAGGAGCAGCAGGGCCACGCCGACGCCGCTGTTGCGGTTGGCGGCGATGCCGAACTGCAGGCCAATCACCGCGGCGAGCATCACCAGCGTACTGATGATCGGGCTCGACATGATGATGCCGCTTGTCGCCATGCCGATCCAGGCGCCGATCACCGTCGGCACCATCGTCAGGGCGAGCAGCAGGTAGGTATTGCGCAGGACCTTCCGGCCCTCGACCGTTACGGCGACGTCCTGCGCCGCCTCGTATGCCGTGCCGCGGCCGAAGCCTCTATCGTTGGTGCGGACGGGTTTCAGTTCGGGTTGCATCCTTATCCTCCGTTATGTAGGCGCTAAGACTACCAAAGCGCCCTTAAGTTGCAATGCCGGCGCTTGGGTGCGGCGCCCGTGCAAAAGCTAAAATGCGGGCATTACAGGGGTTTTTCAAGCCGGAGAGTTGGCAGAGCGGTCGAATGCGGCGGTCTTGAAAACCGTTAGCCCGCAAGGGCTCGGGGGTTCGAATCCCTCACTCTCCGCCAGCACGGTGGCCGGGAATGTTTATCCTTGTCGGATGAGAACCCTGGTCGTTGTCGGCGCGCTCGTTCTCGCGGCACCGGGGTTGCGTGCCGCGTGCGAGGACCCGCCGCGGGAGAAGGTCGACTGGTCCAAGTGCTCAAAGCAGCGCCTGGTGCTGAACCGGGCATCGCTCGCCGGAGCGCGCTTCGAGCGCTCGATTCTGGTCGGCATGAACTTCGAGGCGGCGGACCTCAGGCGGGCGAACTTCGCTTCAGCGGAAGCGACCCGGTCCTCGTTCCGCGGCGCGGTGATGGAAGAGGCGGTCCTGCAGAAGCTCGTCTGCGTGCGCAGCAACTTCCGCGACGCCCGGCTTGCCGGCGCCGACCTGGAGAAGGCCGAGTTCCATCGCTGCGACCTGGCCGGCGCGGCGCTGCGCGGCGCGAACCTGTCGAAGGGCGATTTCGGCCGCTCGGCTTTCGACCGCGCCGACCTGAGCGGCGCCAACTTCCGGTATTCCAGCCTGGCGCGCGCGAGCCTGCGCGGGGCGAAGCTCGACGGCACCGACTTCTCGCAGGCGTACTTGTTCGCCGCGCGCCTGGAGGCGACCGACCTGTCGGCGGCAAAAGGCCTCGAGCAGGCGCAAATCGAGCTCGCGTGCGGGGACGCGAAAACGAAGCTCCCGGCCCGGCTCAAGCCGCCAGCGTCCTGGCCGTGCGCCGACTAGGGAAAGCCCGACCGGAACGTTTCCTTGATTGTCGTGATCTTACGTGGTGCACTGGCGAACTTCCTCTCCGCCGGATGGCGGTGGGTCTAGAATCGGAGTGCACTACGGCATGAAACGAGTCGCCGTTTACACCAGTTCCAGCCGGTCGCGCAAGCTGGCCCCGGCCGAAGTACCGGCCATGCCTGCCGTTTCTTTTCGCGAATGGCGGACGCGCCATGCGCGCGGCATCAGGGTCGCAGCCGCTCTGGCAACGGTTCTGCTTCTCGGCCTTTTCCTCTGGATATTGGCGCCGGCGAAAGGCCTCACGCACGCCGACATCGAGGCAACGGTGCAGAGGCTCCTCGACGAGAAGCAGCCGCCGCCGACAGCGGCGGACGCCTACGAAACCATCCTGCCCTCGGTCGTCCACGTGCGCGGCTTGCCCGACGCGCCCGACGCCGACGTGCCCTCCGGGAGGGAAAGCCAGAGCGGCACCGGCGTCGTCATCGTGGATACCGGCGTGATTCTCACCAACCTGCACGTCGTGCAAGGCGCGAAACAGATCAAGGTGACTTTCCACGACGGCACCGAATCCGACGCGGCGGTGATCGGCGTGCAGCCGGAGCACGATCTCGCGGTGCTGCAGGCGAAGACGATACCCGACGATCTCATCTCGGCGACGCTGCGCTCCACGGCGGGCTTGCGGCCCGGAGAGCCGGTGGTGGCGGTCGGCTTTCCCTTCGGCATCGGACCGTCGGTGTCGGCGGGCGTGATCTCGGGCCTCGGCCGCGAGTACCAGACCGCCGACGGCAAGCGCGTGCTGACGAATCTCATCCAGTTCGATGCTGCAGTGAACCCCGGCAATTCGGGCGGGCCGCTCGTCACGCCCGAGGGCGAGGTGATCGGCATTGTGACCGGTCTGCTGAACCCCACCGAGCATCGCGTGTTCATCGGCATCGGATTCGCTGTGCCCATCGAGAACGCGGCTGGCGCTGTAGGCTTATCACCATTCTAGAAAAAGGACCGGGATGGAAGACATTGCTGCACAAACCAGCTCGTTGATGGAAAAAATCCTCTACGAGGTGAAGAAGGTCGTCGTGGGGCAGGACCACTTCCTCGAGCGCGTGCTGGTCGCGACGCTCGCGCAGGGGCATCTGCTGGTCGAAGGCGTGCCGGGGCTCGCGAAGACGCTCACCGTGAAGACGCTCGCGCAGACGATCCACGGCACGTTCCGCCGGATTCAGTTCACGCCCGATCTCGTGCCCGCCGACCTCGTCGGCACGCGCATCTACAACCAGAAAACGGGCGACTTCCATACGTCCCTCGGCCCGGTGTTCTGCAACCTGTTGCTCGCCGACGAGATCAACCGTGCGCCAGCGAAGGTGCAGAGCGCGCTGCTGGAAGTGATGCAGGAGCGCCAGGTCACGATCGCGGGCGAGACGCACCGCGTGCCCGCGCCTTTCCTCGTGATGGCGACGCAGAACCCGATCGAGACCGAGGGCAC
>DATADT010000385.1:0-8165 GCA_036258355.1 Burkholderiales bacterium | reverse complement strand
CGCCCGCAACCTTGCCGCCGGCTGCGCCATCTGCCACGGGACCCTGGGCAAGCCGGCCCCGAACGCGCCGCTGATTCCGCTTGCCGGCCTGCCGGCCGACCACATCGCGACGCAAATGCGCGCGTTCCGCGACGGCAAGCGTCCGGCCACCGTGATGCACCAGATCGCGAAAGGCTATACCGACGCGCAGATCGACTCGATGGCGGCCTGGTTCGCCGCGCAAAAGAGGTAAGACCCAAGACGAGGTGAGGTCATGAAAAGACGCGATTTCCTGAAGCTCGCGGGCGCGGTATCGCTGGCCGGCTGCGCCACGTCGGCACCCTCCAAAGCGCGCGTAGTGGTGATCGGCGGCGGCTTCGGCGGCGCCACCGCCGCGAAGTACATCCGCCTGTGGGCCCCCTCGATCGACGTGGTGCTCGTCGAGCGCGAGGCTTCGTTCATCTCCTGCCCGATCTCGAACCTGGTGCTGGCGGGCTATTCGAGCATGCAGAACATCAGCCTGGGCTATGACGGCCTGCGCCGCCACGGCGTCACGGTAGTGCAGGACGAAGCCGTCGGCATCGACGCAGCGAAGAAGACCGTGCGCCTCGCGCGCGGCGGCGACATCGGGTACGAGCGCCTGGTCGTTTCACCGGGCATCGATTTTACGTTCGGCGACGTCCAGGGCTACGACGGGGCCATGCAGGCCGGCACCGTGCTGCACGCGTGGAAGGCCGGCCCGCAAACTACCGCGCTGCGCCAAAAGCTCGAGCAGATGGCGAATGGGGGCGTCTACGTCTTGTCGATCCCGCTCGCACCGTACCGCTGCCCGCCGGGGCCTTATGAGCGCATGAGCATGGTCGCGGCCTACTTCAAGCAGGCGAAGCCGCGCTCGAAGGTGCTCGTGCTCGACGCCAACCCGGACGTCACCTCCAAGGGCGGACTGTTCAAGCGCGCCTGGAGCGAGCTTTACCCTGGGATCATCGAGTACCGCGGCAACGCCAACGTGGTGGCGGTCGAAGCCGGCGCGGTGCGCACCGAGTTCGACACCGTGAAAGGCGATGTGCTGAACGTCGTGCCGCCGCACCGTGCCGGGGAGATCGCCGCAAAGAGCGGCCTGATCACGACCAACAACCGCTGGTGCGATGTCGACTGGCGCACCATGGAATCGAAGGCGGTCAAGGGCGTGCACGTGCTCGGCGACGCCACGCTCTCGGCGCCCGGCATGCCCAAGTCGGGAAGCATGGCGAACAACCACGCCAAGATCGCCGCGGCCGGAATCGTCGAGCTGCTGAACGGACGCAGCCCGCAGCCGGTGAAAATCATCAACACCTGCTACAGCTTCGTCGCCGAGAAGGAAGCGATCCGCGTCTCCTCGGTGCACGAGTGGGAGCCCGGCCAGGGCACGCTAGTCCCCGTGAAGGGGGCAGGCGGGGTGTCGGCGGCTCGCAGCGAGGCCGAGGCGAGCTTCGCCTGGAACTGGGCCCGCACCATCTGGGCCGACTCGTTCGCCTAGGGAAACTCTGAAAAAGCGCTGAATGGTCGTCCCCGCGAAAGCGGGAACCCATGATTTTCAGAAAGAAAAACTGGCCCCCGCCTTCGCGGGGGCGACTTCTTCAGACCTTCCCTAGGCTAGCGCGTACGAGCGCAGGCGCTGCGAGAAGTCCACAAGCGGGGCGATTCCGCTCGCCTCGGCGCGCCGGCACCAGTCCTGCAGCTGGCGCAGCAGCTGCTCCTTGGAGGCGCTCGAGCGCTCCCAGAGCGCCGCGAGCTCCTGGCGCATGGCGAGCGCGGTGGCGAGGGCGCGCGAGTTCTTTAGCGCTTCAGCGAGCCGGGCGCGCTCGCTGCCGGCGGCAGCCTGGCCGCGCAGCAGCGCACGCTTGAGCGAGCGCAGCACCTCGGCGTCGCGCGGCGACCAGTGGCGCAGCCGCTCGAGCTCTTCCGCGTAGGTGCGGCGGAAGGACTTCGCATAGCGCGACAGCACGTCATAGCGGTTGGCGATCACCGCATGCAGGGTCTCGAGGTCGACCGCGGGCTTCGGATGCGCGAAACGCGGCGTGGGCGCAAGGCGCTTGACCTTCGCCAGCCCGAGCGACTCGAGGATGCAGATGTACATCCAGCCGTTGTCGAACTCGTACCACTTGGTGGAGAGCTTGGCCGATGAGGCGAACGCGTGGTGGTTGTTGTGCAGCTCCTCGCCGCCGATCAGGATGCCCCAGGGAACGATGTTGGTGCTCGCGTCGGGCACGTCGTAGCTGCGATAGCCGAAGTAGTGGCCGACGCCGTTGATGACGCCGGCGGCCCAGAAAGGAATCCACGCGATCTGCGTCAGCCAGATGAGGGTACCCGGAACGACGCCGAAGACGAGGAGGTTAGCCGCCAAAAGGAGAAGGACTCCCCACATCGAGTACGGTGTATAGACGTTGCGCTCGAGCCAGTCGTCGGGCGTGCCGTGTCCGTAGCGCTCCAGCGTCTCGCGGTTGTACGCCTCCTTGACATAGAGGAACACGCCGAGCCAGAGCACCCGGTTGATGCCGTAAATCTGCGGGCTATGCGGGTCTTCGGCGGTCTCGACCTTCGCGTGGTGCTTGCGGTGGATCGCGGCCCATTCCTTGGTGACCATGCCGGTCGTGAGCCAGAGCCAGAAGCGGAAGAAGTGCGCCGCGATGGGATGCAGGTCGAGCGCGCGGTGCGCCTGGCAGCGGTGTAGATAGATGGTGACCGACGCGATCGTCACGTGGGTCAACGCGAGAGCGGCAATCACGCACCCCCACCAGGGGAGGTCAAGCAAGCCGGAAAAGAGCATCAGGTCGGATTTGTCCTAAGCGTGTGGTTGAGCAGCGGCGGCCATTCTACGCGAATGCCCGGGCCCGAGCGCCATTTTCCTAAGCACCTTTGGCAAAAGACCTTTTTAGAGACGCAGCCGCGTAGAAGCCGTCTGTGCCGTGAAGATGGGGGAAAAGTCGCAAGCGCTCGCCGGTGTTCAATTCGATACGCTGCGAGGCGAGCAGTTCCGCGCACGAGAGGGCGACAAATTCCGGATGCTCGCGCTCGAAATGCGCGGCTACCGCGTCGTTCTCTTCCTGCAAGATGCTGCAGGTGGCATAAACGAGGCGACCGCCAGGCTTCAGCAACCGCGCCGCGGCATCGAGGATGCTGCGCTGCTTTGCAGCCAGCTCGGCGACCGCCTGAGGACCGTGCCGCCATTTCAGGTCCGGGTTGCGGCGCAGCGTACCGAAGCCGCTGCACGGCGCATCGACCAGCACGCGATCCAGCTTTCCGGCGAGGCGCCGTGCGCGCGCGTCGCCCTCTCCCAGCACAAGGGTGTGGACGCTGGTGACCCCGGCGCGTGCCGCACGCGGCGCGAGCTCCGCCAGCCGCTTCGGCGATACGTCCATGGCATAGATGCGGCCGGTGCCACGCATGAGCATCGCTGCGGCAAGCGTCTTGCCGCCTGCGCCGGCACAGTAATCGGCGATCATCTCGCCGCGCCGCGGCGCGAGCAGCCATGCAAGCAACTGGCTTCCTTCGTCCTGCACTTCAATCAGCCCCTCCGCAAAAAGCCGGTGGCGGTTGATGGCCGGCTTGCCTGCAAGGCGCAGTCCCGCCGGCGAGTACGGCGTCGGAACGCAGTCCAGGCCGTCGGCCGCGAGCTCGGCCTGCGCGCGAGCGCGGTCGATGCGCGCCAGGTTGACGCGCAAGTCGAGCGGCGCCGGATTCAGCAGCCCGTGCGCAATGCGCAGCGCCTCCTCCGCGCCGTGCTCCCGCGCAAGGCGCTCCCACAGCCAGTCCGGCAGATCGGCCCGTATCGCGGCGGGCAGTTCACCCGGCGGCCGCTGGCGCAGCCTGCGCAGCAGGCTTTCGTCGAAGACATCCTGCAAAGCGCGCGCCGACAGACCCTGCACCCGCACGAGCGCCGCGGCGATGAGCGCTTCCGGCTGCGATGACCCGGCGGCGGCTTCGAGCGAGCGCTTGCGCCGCAGCACCGCGAAGACCGTCTCGGCGATAAGAGCGCGCTCGGCCTGCCCGAGGTTGCGATGGCTGCGGAAGTAGCGCGACAGGACCTGGTCCGCCGGCCCGTCGAAGCGCAGCATGCCGGAAAGCGCGGCGCGGGCATGCGCGATGACCGCGCGCGTGATCATCACCGAACGATTCGCGTCACCATGTGCTCTAAGCGCGTGCCGTCTTTCTCGAGCAGCACGATGCGCACCGGCAGGTAGCCGAGATCGGCCGCCAGCCAGATCTCCGAGACGTCGCCGGTCCCGTCCTTGCGGCGGATCATCTTCACCGCATCGAACTCGCCCGCCGGCGTCGCCAGTCGCTCCCGCCCGTTCGGCTTATACGTGTGCTGCGACATCCCGCGCGCGTCGGCGATATGCAAGCTGACCGGCTCGCCTTTCTGCGACAGGTAGGTGAGCGCGAGCAGGAACGAGAGACGATCCTGGGTGTTCGGCGGCACGGGCTCTGTGCGCGTCGCGCCTTTATAGCGCCGCGTGATGGTTTTCGCGCTCCAGTCGAACCACACGCGCTGCGTGTCGCGCCCGGTGCGCTCGTCGACGAACTCGCGCGGCCGGGGTCCGGCGGCAGCGAGGTCGCCCTTGCTGACACGCGTGGCATGGCCGAGCACCCGGTAGATTCCCCGGCCCTCCCACGTTTCGGTGAGCTCGTAGGCGCCGTTGCCATGCACCAGTCGCTCGACCACCTCGGCCACGGTGCTGCCGTTGCGCGTGAGGTCGTAATGGATCTCGATGCGCGCCGGCGGCACGGTCTGTGCGGCCGCGGGCGAGGCGACCGGGAGGCTAATCAGCAGCCAGAACCAGCTGCGCATCATCGCCCCGGACGCGAACCACGCCGTCGGCGACGGCGAGCCTGCCCTCCAGGAACCAGCGGACGGCCCGCGGGTAAATTACGTGCTCCTGCCTGAGCACGCGCGCGGCAAGCGCGGCTTCGTCGTCGCCCGGCCGCACCGGCACCGCGGCCTGCGCCACTATCGGGCCGTGGTCGAGCTCGGCGGTGACGAAATGCACCGTGCATCCGTGCACCTTGACCCCCGCCGCGAGCGCGCGCTCGTGCGTGTGGAGCCCGGGAAAGGCGGGCAGCAGCGAAGGATGGATGTTGAACAGCCGCTCGCGGTAGCGCGCGACAAACGCCGGCGTGAGCAAGCGCATGAAGCCGGCGAGCGCCACCAGGCGAGGCGCGAAGCGCTCGATTTCGGCGGCGAGCGCGGCATCGAAATCTTCGCGTGCGGCATGACGGCGGTGGTCCACCACGCGGGTCGCGATGCCACGCCCCTCGGCGATGCCGAGGCCCGGGGCACCGGCTCGATTGCTGATGACCGCGCTCACCGGCACGCCGGCATCGATCAGCGCCTGCATGTTGCTGCCGCGCCCGGAAATCAGGACGACGACCAAGCTAGAACACCACGTCGGCGCGATAGCCGTCGGCTTCGAGCAGCGCGAGCACGCCCTTCTCTCCGTAAAGATGCAGCGCGCCGAGCGCGATGAACGCGCCGCCGCGCCGCAGCTCGCGCTGCATGCGAAAAGCCATCACCACGCTGCGGTCGTGCACCACGCGCTTCGTCATCACCGCCTGGTGCCTTGCGATCTCGGGGTAGCGCGCGATGAACTGCTCACGCAGCCGCCAGATCGCCGCCAGGTCGCGCTCGAGGTACGCCTCCAGCGTGCGCGCCGCGAGCTCGAGGAGCTCTTCGCGGTGCGCGAGGCTGTGCTTGAGGAGCGCGACCTGCGACTCCATCGGGAACTCGTCGAAGGTGAAGATCTGCTCCTCCACGCCCTCGATCTGGTGCAGCGGCAGCCGGCGCGCGCGCGCGAGCTCCAGGAGCTGCGCGTCGAGCGGCGCGCCGCTCTCGGCACGCCTTGGGCTGCGCAGATTGAGCAGCACGCCCCAGGGCTTGAGCTTGTTCACCACGTCGCGCGAAAGGCCGGTCGGCGCCAAGTGCTCGACCGCGCGCTCGAAGTCTTCCGCGCCGATCTTCTCGGCGAGGGTCTGCCGGTCGAGGAACATCGCCGCCTCGAGAAAGCGCTCGCGCGAATACGGGTCGGGCACGAACTCGAGCATCAGGCTCCTCGCGGCGTCAAAGCGGCTGCGCACCACGGTCGGCAGCTCGGCGAGCCGCGGATCGGGCACGTGGATCGTGCCATAGACATGGCTCGCAGCGACCCCTTCCTTCGCAACGCGCCATAGGAGCCCGCGGTCGTATCGCTCCTCTACGGCGGCATCAGCGCCAAACCCGATGAGCGCAGCACTTCCAAGGATGAACTGCCGGCGCTTCATCGTCCCGGGCCGATCATGGCGTCGGCCCGCACCCAGCGGTCGAAGTCCGCAACGCTCACGTAGCCGAGGGCGAGCGCCGCCTCGCGCAGCGTGACGCCTTCGCGGTGCGCCTTCTTCGCGATCTCGGCGGCGCGGTCGTAGCCGATGTGCGGCGCGAGCGCGGTTACCAGCATGAGCGAGCGCTCGAGGAGCTCCCGGATGCGCGCCTCGTTCGGCTCGATGCCGCGCGCGCAATGCTCGTCGAAGGAGCGGCAGCCGTCGGCGAGGAGCCGCGCGCTCTGCAGGAAGGCGTTGATGATCATCGGCTTGTACACGTTGAGCTCGAAATGCCCGGACGCGCCGCCGATCGCCACGGCGACGTCGTTGCCGGTCACCTGCGCGCACAGCATGGTCAACGCCTCGGCCTGGGTCGGGTTGACCTTGCCCGGCATGATCGAGCTGCCGGGCTCGTTCTCCGGAATGCGCAGCTCTCCCAGGCCCGAGCGCGGGCCGGAGCTCAGCAGGCGGATGTCGTTCGCGATCTTGGTGGCCGCGGCGGCGAGCGTCTTCAGCGCGCCGTGCGCGAAAACGAGCGGCTCGTGGCCCGCGAGGGCGGCGAATTTGTTCTTCGCTTCCGTGAACGGCAGCGCGGTCTCGCGCGCAAGGCGCTGGCATACGCGCGCGGCGAATTGCGGGTGCGTGTTCAAGCCGGTGCCGACCGCGGTGCCGCCGATTGCCAGTTCGTACAACGGGGCCAGCGCCGCGCGCAGCGCCGCCTGGGCTTGCTCGAGCTGCGCCACGTAGCCCGAAAACTCCTGACCGAGGGTGAGCGGCGTTGCGTCCTGCAGGTGCGTGCGGCCGATCTTGATGATCGAGCCGAATGCGTCGCGTTTCTTCGCCAGCGTGGCGCGCAATGCTTCGGTGGCCGGCAGCACCTCCTCGTGCAGCGCACGCGCCGCGGCGACATGCATCGCAGTCGGGAATACGTCGTTCGACGATTGGCCGAGGTTGACGTCGTCGTTCGGATGCACCAGGCGCTTCTGCCCCCGCTCGCCCCCCAGAAGCTCCGAGGCGCGGTTCCCGAGCACCTCGTTGAGGTTCATGTTGCTCTGCGTGCCGGACCCCGTTTGCCAGACCACCAGCGGGAACTCGCCGTCGTGGCGGCCGGCGAGCACTTCGTCGGCGGCGCGTTGAATGGCTTCCGCCCTGTCTTTTGCCAGGAGATTCAGTTCCGCATTCACGGCAGCGGCGGCTTTCTTGACAAGTGCCAGGGCGTAAATCACCGGCAGTGGCATGCGCTCGCCGGAGATGCGGAAAAAGCGCCGGCTGCGCTCGGTTTGCGCGCCCCACAGCCGGTCGGCGGGCACCTCGATGGTGCCGAAGCTATCCTTCTCTAGCCGGGTGCCGCTCATCGCGGCCCTAATGTTACTGCGCGCCCTGTTTCTGGCCTTCGATTTCCGCGTGGACCTTGGCCATGTCGACCGCCTTGGCTTGCGTGATCACCTGCTCGAGCGCCTGGCCGGGAAGCGCGCCCGCCTGCTGGAACAGGATCACCTTGTCACGGAACACCATCAGCGTGGGGATCGAGCGGATGTTGAACGCGCCGGCGAGCTCCTGCTGCTCGTCGGTATTCACCTTGGCGAACACCACGTCGGTGTGCTTCTCGGACGCCTTTTCATAGACCGGCGCGAAGCCGCGGCACGGGCCGCACCACGGCGCCCAGAAGTCGACGATTACCATCGGGTTCTCGTTGACTGTCTTCTCGAAATTTTCGTGGGTGAGCTCGATGGTCGCCACGGCGGTCCTTTGCAAAGAGGGCGCAGTGTACTCTAGACAGCTATGTACGTCGGCCGGTTCGCGCCCTCGCCCACCGGCGCGCTGCATTTCGGATCGCTCGTCGCGGCGCTGGCGAG
>DATADT010000384.1:0-2436 GCA_036258355.1 Burkholderiales bacterium | reverse complement strand
GCCGGTCGAGCCGAAGCCGCCGGCGCCGCGCGTGCTGGCGGCGAACTCCTCGACCACCTCGAATTCGACCTGAACGACCGGCACGATGACCAGCTGCGCGATGCGGTCGAGTGGCTGGATGGTGAACGCGCTCTTGCCGCGGTTCCACACCGAGACCATCAAGGGCCCCTGGTAGTCCGAGTCGATCAGGCCGACGAGGTTGCCGAGCACGATGCCGTTCTTCGCGCCGAGGCCGGAACGGGGGAGGATGACGGCGGCGTAACCGGGATCGCCCACGTGGATCGCGATGCCCGAAGAGACCAGCTGGCTGTCGCCCGAATTCAGATTCAGGGGTGAATCGATGCACGCCCGCAGATCGAGCCCCGCGGCGCCGTGGCTGGCATAGTGCGGCAGCATGCCGCGGATCCTCTCGTCGAGGATCTTCACTTCCAGCTTTCTCATTTCACCGCGTTTTTCTGCCGCAGCATGTCGACAACGTGCTCCACGAGCTTTCGCGCCAGCTCGAGCTTCGGCCCGCGCCCGAGCGGGTGCTCGCCGCTGGCGTCGTAGAGCGTAATGGCGCTGTCGTCGCCACCGAGGGCATCCTGCGCCAGGTTGCCGACGATCAGCGGCAGCTTCTTCTTCGCCAGCTTCGCCTTTGCGTTCTGCGCGAGGTTCTCGCTCTCGGCCGCGAAGCCGACGCAGAACGGAGGCTTCGGCAGAGCGGCGACCCAGGCGAGGATGTCCGGATTTTCTTCGAGCTCAAGCGAGAGGTGGCCGTTGCCCTTCTTGATCTTCTGCGAGGCGGGATTCTTGACCCGGTAGTCGGCGACTGCAGCGACGGCAATGAAGATGTCAGCTTCCTTCGCATCCTTCTTCACCGCGTCGAACATCTCGCGCGCGGTACGCACGTCGACGCGTGACACGCCCGCCGGGGTGGGCAGCGAAACCGGGCCGCTGATCAGCATCACGTCGGCACCGGCTTCACGCGCCGCGCGCGCGACCGCGTAACCCATTTTTCCCGAGCTCGTGTTCGTGAGGACCCGGACCGGGTCAATCGGCTCCTCGGTCGGACCCGCCGTGACGACGACGCGCTTGCCCCGCAGTTTCCCCTCTAAGCGCTTCGGCTGAAAAAAAAACCGTATGTCGGCCAAGATGTCCGCAGGCTCGGTCATGCGGCCCATCCCCATTTCCCCGCAAGCCTGGCCTCCCGACGCGGGCCCGACGATCTGTATCCCGTCGCCGCGCAGCGTTTCGGCGTTACGCGCGGTCGCCGGGTTCTGCCACATCTCCACGTTCATCGCCGGCGCCACCATCAGTGGGCAGCGCCGCGCCACGCAAAGCGTCGACAGCAGATCATCGGCGAGACCGTGCGCGAGCTTCGCCATGAAGTCGGCCGATGCGGGCGCGACGACGATCAGCTCGCGATCGCGCGAGAGCTCGATATGCCCCATTGCGTCGTTGACACGGGCATCCCAGAGGTCGCTCCACACCGGCTGGCCGGAGAGCGCCTGCAGAGTCGCGGTGCCGATGAAATGCGTCGCCGCCTCGGTCATGGCGATGCGCACGTCTGCGCCGTCCTTCACCAGCAGGCGAGTCAGCTCGGCGGCCTTGTACGCGGCGATGCCGCCGGTAATGCCGAGAAGGATGCGCTTGCCCGTCAACGCCATGCCGGCAACCTCGTTAAAGGGGAGAAGATTCTAAGGGAAAGCCCCGACACATGGCGATTTCGGACTGGCGGCCGGAAGAGCGCCCGCGCGAGCGGCTGCTCGCCCAAGGGGCGAGCTCACTCAGCAACGCGGAGCTGCTGGCAATCCTTCTTCGCACCGGCGTTCGCGGCAAGAGCGCGGTCGAGCTGGCCCGCGACGTCCTGAAACAGTGCGAGGGCGTGACGCACACGCTCGAGGCCGGCGCGGAGCTCGAAGCGATCAAGGGACTCGGTCCGGCGAAGCGCGCCCAGTTCGCCGCTGCGATGGAACTCGCGCGCCGGGCGCTGCAGGAGCAGCTCGCGAAAAGCGCGGTCCTCACCTCGCCCGGTGCGGTACGCGACTATCTGCGCCTCAAGCTTGCTGGCCGAAAAGAGGAGGCTTTCATCTGCATCTGGCTGGATGCACAGCATCGGGCAATCGACATCGAGGAGGCTTTCAGTGGAACGCTGACCCAGACCAGCGTCTACCCGCGCGAGATCGTCAAGAAGGCGCTTGCCCGCAACGCCGCCGCGGTGATCTTTGCCCACAACCACCCGTCGGGCGTCGCGCAGCCGAGCCGGTCGGACGAGCTGCTCACGCGCAATCTGCGCGAGGCGCTCGCGCTGGTGGAAGTGAGGGTGCTCGACCATTTCGTGGTCGCCGGCAACCAGGCTATCTCCTTCGCAGAGCGAGGATTGTTATAGTAAAATCGCCGCCTTCCGCGATTTCGGAGTACGCAATGTCCCGTGTCTGCCAGGTCACCGGCAAG
>DATADT010000383.1:0-2896 GCA_036258355.1 Burkholderiales bacterium | reverse complement strand
CGCGCGGTCTCCATCGTCCGGCAAAACGGGCTCGCCAGCACTTCGCCGACCGGAATCTTCAGCCGCCTTACGTGTTCGCCGATGGCGCGCGCCTCGTCGCGCCCGCGGTCGGTGAGGTTGCGCTGGCTCGCGCAGTCCTCGAAGCTCGTCATGCGCGAGTCGTTCTGGCTGAAGTCGGTGGAGGTGTGCCGGAAGTAGAGGACGTAGCCGCCTTCGCGCAGGAGGCTCAGAACTTCGGCGCTCGGCTGAGCGAGCGCCGGGCAGGCGAGAAAGAGCAACGACAGGAGGAGGAGCCTCATTCAAGGTAGCCTAGCAGGCAAATGAAGAAGATTGGCGGAGGAGGGCTGCTGCTCGCGGCGGCGGCGGCGCTGGCGCAGGAGGACGCCGTCGTCATTACAGCAACGCGCGTGCCGCAGCCGAGCCTCGAGGTTCCCGCATCGGTTGATCGCATCTATGCGGATGAGATCCGGCAGGGGCGGCCGCAGGTCAATTTGTCCGAAAGCCTCGGGCGCGTGCCGGGCATCGTGGTGCAGAACCGGCAGAACTACGCCCAGGACCTGCAGATCTCCTCGCGCGGCTTCGGCGCGCGCGCGACGTTCGGCGTGCGCGGCATCCGCCTCATCGCCGACGGCATCCCGGCCACGATGCCCGACGGGCAAGGCCAGGCCTCGACCTTCGCCCTCGGCTCGGCCGAGCGCATCGAGGTGCTGCGCGGGCCCTTTTCGAGTCTCTACGGCAACTCCGCGGGCGGGGTGATCGTGGTGGAGACCGAGGATCCGCCGCAAGCGCCGACCGTGGGCGTCGACCTGTTCGGCGGCAGTTACGACACCTGGCGCGCCGCGGTCAAGCTCGGCGGCTACAACACCCTTCTCGACGCGTCGCGCTTCGAAAGCGACGGCTATCGCGACCACAGCGCAGTGCGGCGCGACCACTACAACCTGAAGTTCAAGTACGGCTTTCGCCCTGACACCTCGCTTACGATCGTGGGCAACCAGCTGCGCCAGCCCGACACGCAGGATCCGCTTGGCCTGACGCGCGCGCAGTTCGAGCAGAACCCGGAGCAGGCCACCCCGCAGGCGATCCAGTTCGATACGCGCAAGACCATCTACCAGGAGCAGCTCGGCGCCACGCTCGCGCATCGCCTGGGTGGCGGCTCGAGGATCGAAGGAACGGTCTACGGCGGCAGCCGCTGGGTCGAGCAGTACCTCGCCATTCCCCTCGCGGCGCAGGTGGCGCCGACGAGCTCGGGAGGCGTCGTGCAGCTCGACCGCGGCTACGCCGGCGCCGCGCTGAGACTGAGCCACCAGACCGGCACGGTCATTCTGTCGGCAGGCGCCGAATACGACCGGATGGAAGAGCGTCGGCGCGGCTTTGTCAACAACCTCGGCATCGCCGGCGCGCTCAAGCGCGACGAGGACGACAAAGTCTCGAGCACCGACTTCTACGCCCAGGCCGAGTGGCGCTTCGCCGAGCGCTGGAGCGTGCACGGGGGCGTGCGCACGAGCCGTGTCGAGTTCCGCTCCGAGGATCACTTCGTCGTCCCCGGCAACCCCGACGACAGCGGCACGCGCAAATACTCCGAGACCACGCCCGTGGCGGGGCTGCTTTTCCGGTACTCGAAGACCATGTCCTTCTACGGCAGCTACGGGGAAGGCTTCGAGACGCCGACTTTCGCTGAGCTCGCGCACCAGAACCCGCCCGCCACCGGGCTCAACTTCGCGCTCGAAGCCTCGCGCAGCAAGCACGCGGAGATCGGGGCGAAGACGATACTGCCGAACCTGGCGCGAATCAACTTCGCTCTGTTCGCGATCGAAACACGCGACGAGATCGTGGTCGATACGTCTTCCGGCGGCCGCACCACGTTCAAGAATGCCGGCCGCACCGAGCGACAGGGATTCGAACTCGGCGCAGACACGCTGCTGCGACGGCCCTTCGGTGCGCAACTCGCCTACACCTACCTCGATGCGACCTTCGAGGAAGGCTTCGCCATCCCCGCGGGAAACGCGCTGCCGGGCGTGCCCAAGACCCAGGCCTACGCGCAGTTGTATTACCGGCAGCCGCGGTTCTACACATACCTCGAGGCGCTGTACCGCGCGCGCGTGCCGGTGAACGACGCAAATTCCGAGTTCGCCGATGCTTATAGCGTTTTCAACCTGGTCGGCGCCCTAGTGCAACAAGGCCCCGGCTGGCGGATCAGCGAGTATGTACGTTTGGATAACCTCGCCGACCGCAACTACATCGGGTCGGTGATTGTGAACGAGGCCAACGGCCGCTTCTACGAGCCGGCGCCGCGGCGCAATATCAGCGCTGGCATCCAGGCCAGCCTTCAGTTCTAATAGCGTTCCCAGAGGAGGCACGACATCACCATGAAGACCATCATCGCAGTAGCGGTAGCCGCCGCATTCGCCGCTCCGGCGCTCGCACAGGACAAGCCGAAGCCGCCGCCCGCGTGGCATCAGGGCAAGCCGCCCGCCATGGCCGAGTCCAAGCTCGCGCCGCATGCTGGCAAGATGACCGAGACGCCCTCGGGCGAGATCCCGGTGAGCAAGCTCAAGGTCCCCGCGGGGTTCAAGGTCGAGCTATGGGCGAGCGGCCTGCCGGGCGGGCGCGCTATGGCGCTCAGCGACGACGGCAAGAAGGTCTACGTAGGCACGCGCGTCATCGGCCGGGTCTACGAAGTGACTGACGAGGGCAGCAAGCGCAGCGTGCGCGTGCTGGTGGACAAGCTCACGCAGCCCGCAGGCGTGGCGTTCAAGGATGGGGCGCTCTACGTGTTCGCGATCGACAAGGTGCTGAAGTACGACGGCGTCGCGTCGAACCCGAACGCGCAGCCGCAGGACCTGACGGCGAAGTTCGACCTGCCGCCGGAGCAGCACCACAACTGGAAGTACGTCGC
>DATADT010000382.1:0-3902 GCA_036258355.1 Burkholderiales bacterium | reverse complement strand
GAAGAGGCGCTTTTGGAGTCCCCGGTATTGCGATCACATGCTGCCACCCCGAGCGCGATTGCGGCGGCAAGCGTAAGTACAGTAGTCGTTTTCATGCTCGCTCGCCTTGCAAACCGCGTGCCCGGCGGGGGTTTACAAATGGGAGTAGAGCGCCCGCCCGGGAGTGGGGACCCTCGCGCGAAGGACGCAGCCGCTACCGGAATCGGTGATGTAGAGCTCATCACCCTTGTAGGCGACGTTGGTCACCATGTCGCTCCTGCAACTCTGCACGCGGTACAGCGCCTCACCGCGATGGCTGAAGATCCATACCGCGCCGAAGTCGACATGCGCGACCGCCAGGCCGCCGGACTCGTCCATCGCCATGCCGTCTGGCCCGCGGCCGCCCGAAAGGTGCAGGAATACGCCGATGCGAACCGCGGTGCCATCCGGCGCGAGCGGCAGCCGCCAGACTGCGTTCGCGCGCGTGGCGGCCACGTAGACGACGTTCGTGTCGACCACCAGCCCATTGGGGCTCGGAATGCAGCTCGCCAGCCGCACTAGCTTCCCGCCGGCGGTGTAGCAATAGACGCAACCCGTAGGATCGGCGAGGTCGGTGACGCCCTGGTCGGTGAAGTACAGGTTTCCCTGCGGATCGAAGGTAAGGTCGTTCACGCCCTTGAAGGTCTGCTGGTGATAGCGCGACGCCACCGGCACCGCCTTGCCGTTCTCCAGGCGAAGGATGCCGTGCTTGTGATCGGCGATGAAGATGCGCCCGTCCTTGTGGATCGCTAGGCCGTTCGGCTCGCCGTCGTATTCCAGCACGACATCGAAGGCGCCCTTTGCATCGATCCTGAAGATGCGGCCCCAAGCAAGATCGACCACGTAAAGGTTTCCGTTGCGGTCGAACGACGGCCCTTCGAGGAAAGATCCCATGGGCGTTGCGCTCTTGCCGGCGGCGAGGCGCTCCGGCGGCGTGCCGCTCTTCCGCAGCCGCGCCGGCAGCTCGGCGAAGACTTCGGTCTCGATGAGGCGCGCGCCCACCTAGAAATCGTAAGGGCGCGCCGGATTGTCGACGAGGATTTTGCGAAACAGCGCCGCATCGCCCACCCAGCCGTGCAGGCGCTCGAGCGCCGCGGCGTCGTCGATCGGGTCGAAAGGCTGGACGGTCCTTGGATCGCGCGCGCCGCGCGTGAAAGGGTGCGGCCAGTCGCTGCCCCACACGCAGCGCTCTGGGTTCGCCTCGAGCAACGCGCGCACCACCGATCCGGGATCCATCCGCAGGCGGTGCGGGCCGGACAGCTTTACATAAGAATTTCCCTGCCGCAGCAGTAAAGCGAGGTAGCGCACATCTTCCATGGATTCCGGCAAGCCGAAATGGTCCACCACCAGCGGAACCGGCAGCGGCTTGAGTCGGCGCAGGAGCGCAATCCGCGCGAAGGTCTGGACATGCCAGCCGAGCGCTGCCGCACGCGCCGCGGCCTCTTCGATCAGGGCCGGTCCGCCGCCGCCGGTTTGCAGGTTCACACGCACGCCGCGCACGCCGGCGCCCTTCATTTTCTCCAGCTCCTCATCCGGTGTGCTGGAATCGATCACCGCCACGCCGCGTGCGCGCGGCCCAAGCCGCCGGAGGGCATCCAGCGTGCAGGAATTCTCGGTGCCGTAGACGCTCGGCTGCACTATCACCACGCGCTCGAAGCCCAGCCGCTTCTGCAGGGCAAGAAGCCCTTCGATCGATGCCTCCGGGGGGGTATAGGCGCGGTCGCGGGCTAGCGGATAGCGCTCCGGGGGGCCGAAAATGTGCACATGGCAGTCGCACGCCCCGGGCGGAACGTGCAAAGGCATTATCTGGATTTCCGGCAAAAGACTATAGTTACCGGGGGAAAGAGGGGATTGTGAGCGAAAAACGCGTCTATGTAGTCACCCCGAAGGGTAACGCCGAACTCACCGGGGCGAACACTTCCCTTTCGGCGGAGGATCTCAAGCTCCTGGTGCTGGTCGACGGCTACGCGAGCGTCGCGGACATTGCCAAGCAGACCGGAAACAACCTGCCGGTCGCAACCGTGGCCAAGACGCTGGACCGGCTCGCTAGAGCGGGCTTCATCGCGGATCCCGACGCCACCGCCAGCATCAACGTCGGCGATTTCTTCAAGGAGTCGGAGGCCGGGCTCGCATCGCTCCAGGCGAGCGGCTTCTACGTGCGCATCGCGCGACGCAACCCGGAGCGGCCCGCACTTGCCAAAGACCACAAGGTCACCGTGCTCGCGGTCGAGGACGATCCGTCGCTCACCAAGCTGCTGCGCACGTACCTGCGGATGGAGGGCTTCAACGTGCGCCTCGCCGCGACGCGCGAGGAGATCATGAAGGGGCTCATTGAACAGCCCAAGCCCGACGTAGTTCTGCTCGACGTGATGCTGCCCGACACCGACGGCTTCGACGTGCTGGCGAAAATGCGCAGCGAAGAGCAAGTCAAAGACGTGCCGGTCATCATGACGACCGCCAAGGCGACGCGCGAAGCGGTGCTCAAAGGCCTGCGTCAGGGCGCCGACGGCTACGTCACCAAGCCCTTCGACATGGACATCGTGCTGAAGGCGATCAAGACGGTCCTCGGCTTGAAAGGATGAACGAACGGCGCGCCGAGTTCGACGCGCTCATCGCCGAGTATCGCCGCGACCTGTCGCAGAAGCTCGCGCGCATCGAATCCCTCCTCTCCGGCGGGCGCCTCGCGGAGCTCAGGCGCGCGGCCCACACCCTCGCCGGCTCGGCGGGGACTTACGGGCTGCCGCGCGTCGGCCAGGCCGCGGCCGCCGCCGAGGCGTATCTCGAGGCTTCAGCCGACGCCCTGGACGCAGCCGGGCGCGCCGAGCTCGAGCGGCTCGTGGCGCGGCTCGCCGACGAGGTTCGCAGCGCGACCGACGTGCGATGAAGGTCACCGCGATCGACAGCTGCGTCCTCACGGTGCCGACGCCGAAGCCGATGGCGCTCCAGTACCCGCAGCACAAGCTCGTCGTGGCCCAGATCGTCACCGACCAGGGGTTGCGCGGCCTGGGCTACAGCCTGGTGTTCGGCGGCGGCGGCGCCGAGGCGGTGCACGCCTATCTCGAGGCGCGGCTCAAGCCCGCGCTGATCGGCGAGGACCCGACGTACGTCGAGTATCTCTGGGAGAAGATGTGGCGTCTCGACCAAGGGATGAAGAAGCAGGGCGTGGCGGCGTACGCGCTGGCGGCGCTCGACATCGGCCTGTGGGACGTCGTCGGCAAGGCGCTCGGAAAACCGCTCTACAAGCTGTGGGGCGCAATGCGCCACCGCATCGGCTGCTACGGCAGCGGCGGCTGGGCGAAGTACACGGCGGACGACCTGGTGCGCGAAGCCGAGAAGTACGCCGGCTACGGCTGCAGGTACTACAAGATGAAGATCCACGACCCCGATCCGAAAGTGAACCGCGCGCGCGTGGAAGCCGTGCGCCGCGCTCTCGGCCCGGGCGTGCGGCTGATGGTCGACGTCAACCAGCGGCTCGACGTGCTCGGCAACCAGCGCCAGGCGGCGGCTCTCGAGGAGTTCGACCTTGTCTGGTATGAGGAGCCGGTGCTGGCGGACGATTTCCAGGCGCTGGAAGAGGTCGCAAAGACGATCCGCATTCCGGTGGCCACCGGCGAGAACAACTACACCCGCTACGAATTCAGGGAAATCATTCAAAGAAAAGCCGCGCGCTACCTGATGCCGGACGTGTGCCGCGCCAACGGCTTCAGCGAGACGCTTAAGATCGGCCACCTTGCCGCCGCGCACGGCGTGCTCGTTTCGCCCCACGTCGTGCACGAAATCTCGCTGCACGTCGTGGGCGCGCTCGCCAACGGCTTCCTCGTCGAGTTCATGGACTGGGCGCCCCCGGATCTCTTCGAAGAGCTTCCCGAGTGCAAGGGCGGGCG
>DATADT010000381.1:0-1826 GCA_036258355.1 Burkholderiales bacterium | reverse complement strand
GGTCCCCGAGCTCCTGCAGGACGAGGCGCACCCGGCCGCGCTCGCCGGGGCCCTGCTCGCGCTGCTGCGCGATACCGCGGCGCAGCGCCGCCAGATCGAGCGCTTCCACGAGTTGCACCACCTGCTGCGCCAGAACGCGGCTGCGAAGGCTGCGGAAGCGATTCTCCAGGTGATCGGAAAATGAACCTGGTCTGCGGGGTGGACGAGGCCGGCCGCGGGCCGATCGCAGGGCCGGTCTACGCCGCCGCGGTGATCCTCGACCCGGCCCGACGCGTGAACGGCCTGGCCGACTCGAAGATGCTGACGCCCGAGCGCCGCGAGGTACTCGCAGCGCGGATCAAGGAGCGCGCCATCGCGTGGGCGGTGGCGCACGCGAGCGTCGAAGAGATCGACCGGATCAACATCCTGCGCGCCTCATTGCTCGCGATGCGCCGCGCGGTAGATGCGCTCGTCGTACGGCCCGGTGAAGCTTGGATCGATGGCAACATGTGCCCGGATCTGCCGTGCCCGGCGCAAGCCATTGTGGACGGCGACGCCACCCACAAGCCGATCTCTGCCGCCTCCATCCTCGCCAAGACGGCGCGCGACGCCGAGATGTGCGCGCTGCACGACCGCTTTCCCCGGTACGGCTTCGACCAGCACAAGGGCTACGCCACCGCCGAGCACCTCGAGGCGGTCGGGCGCCACGGTCCTTGCGAGATCCACCGCAAGAGCTTCTACGCTGTCGGTGTATTTTTTCAGGGAACCCTGTTTGGCGCGGCTTGGGAAACGATGGCCGAATCGCTCCGCATCCGCAGCTACCGGCTGTATTGCGAGGCGATGAAGCTCGCCCACGTGGCGAAGGAGCTCGCCGACTTCGAATACCGCGCCAAGCGCCTGAAGCGCCAGTATGCGGACGTGTTCGCCTCGCGCGACGCCGCGTCGCACGTCGAGCTTGTCCGCGCGCTCCTCCGCGACGCGCGCTCTCAACTACGGGCAAAGTAGCCAAGGAGCTGCTGACGCTCGCCGGGCGGGAAGTGGCGATCTCGAACCCGCAGAAGGTCCTTTTTCCGAAGGCGAAGCACACCAAGCTCGATCTGGTCCGCTACTACCTCGCGGTGGCCGACGGTGCGCTGCGCGCCGCCGGCGGCCGTCCGAACATGCTGGTGCGCTATCCCGACGGCATCGACGGCGAGTTCTTCTATCAAAAGCGGGCGCCCAGGACACGCCCGCCCTGGATCGAGACCGTCGAGCTGCGCTTTCCTTCCGGGCGCGCGGCCGAGGAGGTGGTGCCGCGCGACGCCGCGGCGCTCGCCTGGCTCGCGAACCTCGCCTGCCTGGAGCTGCATCCGCACCCGGTCCGAGCCGAGGACCTCGAGCATCCCGACGAGCTGCGGGTCGACCTGGATCCTGTCCCGGGCGTGAAGTGGAACCAGGTCAGGGAAGTGGGTCTCCTCGTTTCTTCGGTCTTGAAAGAGCTCGACCTTGTCGGCTGGCCCAAGACCTCCGGGAAGCGCGGATTGCACGTCTACGTCCGCATTCAGCCGCGCTGGACATTCGACGAAGTGCGCCGCGCGGCGCTTGCCCTTGCGCGTGAAGTTGAACGCCGCGCGCCGAAACTTGCGACGAGCAAGTGGTGGAAGGAGGAGCGCCACGGCGTGTTCGTCGACTACAACCAGAACGCCAAGGACCGTACCGTGGCGGCTGCCTACTCGGTGCGGCCGACGCCCGGCGCAACCGTGTCGGCGCCGCTCTCCTGGGATGAAGTGGCGGACTGCGAACCGGCCGACTTCACACTCACCACCATGCCGGCGCGCTTCAAGAAAGTGGGCGACCGGCATGCCCGC
>DATADT010000380.1:0-33773 GCA_036258355.1 Burkholderiales bacterium | reverse complement strand
GAGGGATTGCACGACATTTGGCCCAGCGTCTCGATACTGTGGGTGAGGAGAAGCGTACGGCAGCCCAGGCGCGCCGCAGCCAGCGCGGCCTCGGTGCCGGCATGCCCGCCGCCGACAACTACGACTTCGAAATCCCGGGGGAACAGCATTTGGGGGTACGGAAATTTTACGTGAACGTTTCACGTGAAACTACCTGTGCTGCCAAGTTCCACGTGGAACAATCATATTGCTGCATTGCAGCATAACCCATTGATCTCGCTCGAGCGGTACAGAGTCCTTTTCTCAGTCTCGTCCGTGCGGCAGATGTTCGCCGCCTCGTTGCTCGGGCGATTGCCGATCGGCGTCACCGGCCTCGCGATCTTGCTGCTGGTGCAGACGTCGAGCAGCTCGTTCGCGCTCGGCGGTGCAGCCGCCGGTTGCTACGTAAGCGGCCTTGCGGTCGTAGCGCCGATGCTGGGCCGACTTATCGACCGACACGGTCCACGGCCCGTCCTGACCGCATGCTCGGTAACTTTTCCCTGCGCGCTTCTGGCTCTCGTGGCAGCTTCGGCGCGCCTCGACCTCGCCTGGCTTGCCTTCGCGGCTGCTGCGGCCGCCGGCGCGGCATTTCCGCCGATCACGGTCTGCATGCGGACCTACTTTCGCCAGGCGCTCGGCGACGAGGCGTTGCTCTCAGCGGCGTACTCGGCCGAATCGGTGCTGATCGAGCTCATTTTCATCGTCGGTCCGCTCATTGTCGCGCTGCTCGTTGCGTTTGCTACGCCATCGTCCGCGGTATGGTTCTCCGCCGCATGCGGCTTCGCGGGAACGCTGCTCTTTCTGCGCGCCCAGGCGCTACGCGCCTGGCGCATAGAGGCGCGCACGACGACACCCGCCCTCCTCGGCCCACTGGCCGACCGGCGGTTCGTGAGGCTTGTGGCGGTTGTTCTTTGCTTCGCGACGGCGTTCGGGTTTCTCGAGATCGGTCTCACCGCATACGCCATCGAGCGTGCGGATGCGGCGCTCGCCGGCGTGCTGCTCGGATTAATGAGCGCCGGCAGCGCTCTCGGCGGTCTTGCTTACGGCAGCCGCGCCTGGCACTTCCCGCTCGCCCGCCAGTTCGCCGCCGCGCTCGCTCTGACCGCGGTGGGCCTCGCAGTTCTGTCGCTGCGCTGGCAGCCGTGGATATTCGCCGCCCTTTCCGTGGTAGCGGGGATTGCAATCGCGCCAGCCCTCATCATCCAATCCATGCTCGTGACGAAAACTGCGCTGCCCGAGCATTCGACTGAAGCCTTCACCTGGACCACGAGCGCCCTTCTCGCGGGCGTCGGAATCGGTCTGGCCGCGGGCGGGATGATGCTGGAGCGGTTGCCGGCCTCTTCGGCGCTCGGTGCTGGAGCCCTGGCGGCGCTTGCAGCAGCCGCCGGCGCGCGCTTCCTGCTAAGCCGCTAGCTTTTCGTGCATTCGGCCGCGCCGCGCCTCGAGCGCCGGCGGCAGCCGCGCGCCCAGCTTCGCGAAAAGCTCGTCGTGCGAGCACAGCTCTTCCTTCCAGGCCGGGGCGTCGACCTGCGTGAGCTCGGCGAAGCGGGCGGCGGTCATCTTTTCGAGACCGGCCCAGTTCAAGTCCTCGTAGCGCGGCATGACGCCGAGCGCGGTGTCAGCCCCCTGAACCTTGCCCTGGCAGCGCTCCACGATCCATGCCAGGACGCGCATGTTCTCGCTGAACCCGGGCCAGAGGAACTTGCCGCTCGTATCACGCCTGAACCAATTGACGCGGAAGATCTTCGGCGGCCGCTTGACCGCGCGCCCGATTTTCAGCCAATGGGCAAAGTAATCGCCCATGTTGTAGCCGCAGAACGCCAGCATCGCCATGGGGTCGCGGCGCACCACGCCGACCTTGCCGGTAGTGGCCGCCGTGGTCTCCGAGCCGAGCGTCGCGGCCATGTAAACGCCCTCGTCCCAGCTTGGCGCCTCGACCACCAGCGGCACGGTAGTCGAGCGCCGCCCGCCGAAGATGAATGCGGAAATGGGTACTCCCGAGGGGTCCTCCCAAGCGGGATCCATCGACGGGCATTGCGCCGCCGGAACCGTGAAGCGCGCGTTAGCGTGCGCGGCGAGCCGGCCCTGCTTCCCGTCCTCGGGCGTCCAGGGCTTGCCCTGCCAGTCGATAAGCCGGGCGGGCGGCTCCTCGCTCATGCCCTCCCACCAAACATCGCCCTCGAGCGTAAGCGCGACGTTCGTGAAGATGACGTTCGAATGCAGCATCTTCATCGCGTTCGGATTAGTCTGGTACGAGGTTCCGGGGGCGACGCCGAAAAGACCGTGCTCCGGGTTGATGGCGTGCAAGCGGCCATCGGCCGCAGGCTTGATCCAGGCAATGTCCTCACCGATCGTGCTCACTTTCCAGCCGGCGAACCCCGCCGGGGGAATCAGCATCGCAAGGTTGGTCTTGCCGCAGGCCGATGGAAATGCGGCAGCAACATACGTCTTCTCGCCAGAGGGCGCCTGGACGCCCAGAATCAGCATGTGCTCCGCGAGCCAGCCTTCGTCGCGCGCCATCACGGACGCGATCCGCAGCGCGAGGCACTTCTTGCCAAGGAGCGCGTTGCCGCCGTACCCCGATCCGAACGACCAGATCTCCCGCGTCTCGGGGAAGTGCACGATCCACTTTTCTTTCTCGTTGCAGGGCCAGGCGGCATCTTTCTGTCCCGGCGCGAGCGGCGCTCCCACCGAATGCACACCGGGGACGAAAGCCCGATCCTCGCCGAGCCATTCGGCCACCTCGCGCCCCATGCGCGTCATGATGCGCATGTTTACCGCCACGTAAGCGGAATCCGAGATCTCGACGCCCACCTGAGCGATCGGCGAGCCGATCGGCCCCATGGAGAATGGCATCACGTACATAGTGCGCCCGCGCATACATCCGTCGAACAGGCGATTCAGCGTCGCGCGCATCTCGCGCGGCTCTATCCAGTTATTGGTGGGGCCGGCGTCTTCCTTCTTCTGGCTGCAGATGAAGGTTCGATCTTCCATGCGCGCGACATCGCTCGGGTGGGAGCGGGCGAGATAAGAGTTCGGGCGCAGTGCAGGATTCAGGCGAATGAAGGTACCGCTGGCGACGAGCTCGCCGCACAGCCGGTCGTATTCCTCATCCGACCCGTCGCACCAAGCGACGCGCTCCGGCTTGGCGAGCTGTGCCACCTCCGAGACCCATTGCCGCAGGGCGCGGTGACGTACCCACGACGGTGCATTCGATGGCTGGATCGGCGTCGTAGCGGGCGCATTCATCGGCTGGCTCACCTCTAGAAAGGCAAACGGCCCAGCGCGGGCTGGGCCGGTCGCACCGAGAGTATCGTGCGCTGGGAATTCTAGCACCGGGCGATAGCTCGTCGCGCTCGGCCGGCTCAGCTTAATTTCAGAATAAGGCCGTGTAAACAAAGTGTTACCTCTTTCGAAACCACGACTTAAGCGCCCGCGCAAAGCGCAATGTCGGGCCCAGGACGACAACCCCGGCCTCATTTGCCGATGCAGAAACGGGCAAAGATCTCGCCTAGCAGATCGTCCGCGCTGAATTCGCCGGTGATCGCTCCGAGCGCCGCATGTGCGAGGCGCAGCTCCTCGGCGAAGAATTCCCAGCGACGCAACTCGCGAGCCGCCGCGTCGAGGTGCTCGCGCGCGCGCTCGAGCGCCCTGAGGTGACGCTCCCGCGCCAGGAAAACCGGCTCGCCAGTCGAGGACCAGCCCGCTGCCTCGAGGATCACCCGGCGCAACCGCTCTATCCCTTGCCCGGTTTTCGCGGACACCGCGAGCGCCCCGGCCGGCGCAGCAAATTCGGGCACCAGATCCGCCTTGTTGTACACCTCCACGATCGGAACGCCCGGCGGCAGATTGTCCAGCTCGTCCTTGCCCCGGGGCGCCTCGTAGATCGCGATGACCGCGTCGGCACGCTCGAGCTCGCGGCGCGTACGCTCGATTCCGATGCGCTCGACGATGTCCGTTGAAATGCGCAAACCGGCGGTATCGACCAGGACCAGGGGAACACCCTCGATCTGAACCGGCTCGCGCAGCGCGTCGCGCGTGGTGCCGGGAATCGGTGTCACGATCGCGCGCTCGTCGCCGGCGAGGCGGTTGAGCAGACTGGACTTGCCGACGTTCGGACGCCCGGCGAGAACGACGTGGATACCGCTGCGCAGCAAGCTCCCCTGGCGGCTCTTGGCAAGCACGTCTTCCAGCGCGGCGCACACCGCGCCGAGCCGCGTGCCAGCGTCTTCCCGATGCAGCGCGTCCAATTCTTCTTCCGGAAAGTCGAGCATTGCCTCGGTAAGTGCGCGCAGCTCAGTCAGCTGGGACTGCAGCGCGCCCAGCGCGGCGGAGAACTCCCCGGAAAGCGAGCGCAGCGCCGAGCGCGCAGCCTCGCGGCTCGCGGCGTCGATCAGGTCAGCAACCGCCTCCGCTTGCGCGAGGTCGAGCTTTCCTTCGAGGAAGGCGCGGCGCGTGAACTCGCCCGGCTCGGCAAGGCGCGCGCCGGCGTCGAGGCAGGCAGCGAGCAGCGCCTGCATTACGACCGGCCCGCCGTGACCCTGGAGCTCGAGCACCGGCTCGCCTGTATAGGAGTTGGGCTCGGGGAAATACAGCGCAATGCCTTCGTCCACGGCCTCGCCGCGCGCCTCGCGAAAAATGGCATGCGTGGCACGCCGGGGTTCGGGCAGGACGCCGAGGATGCTCCTTGCGATTTCGGGTGCGCGCGGACCTGAGAGCCGCACGACGCCGATGCCGCCGCGACCCGCCGGCGTGGCGATCGCGGCAATGGTGTCGCGAGTCACCTCATCGCTTGGCATGGGCAGGCTTGTCGCGGTCGAACATGCGCTGGATCTGCCATTGCTGGGCGATGGAAAGGATGTTGTTGACCAGCCAGTACAGCACGAGGCCGGCGGGGAAGAAGAAGAAGAAGATGCTGAACACGAACGGCATGATCTGCATCACCCTCGCCTGCACCGGGTCGGGCGGCACCGGGTTCATCCGCGTCTGCAGCACCATGGTCGCCGCCATCAGGATCGGCAGCACGTAGTATGGGTCGAGCGCCGAGAGGTCCTTGATCCACAGCATGAAGGGCGCGTGGCGCAGCTCGATCGCTGCCAGCAGGACCCAGTAGAGCGCGATGAACACCGGAATCTGCACGACGATCGGGAAGCAGCCGCCGAGCGGGTTGATCTTCTCGGTCTTGTAGAGCTCCATCATCGCCTGGTTCATCTTCTGGCGGTCGTGCGCGTACATCTCGCGGAGCTTCTGCAGCCGCGGCGTGATGAGCTTCATCTTCGCCATGGACTTATAGCTTGCGGCCGAGAGCGGGAAGAACACGATCTTGATGAGCACCGTGAGCAGGATGATGGCGACGCCCCAGTTGCCCGAGAGCGCGTAGAACTTCTCGAGCAGCCAGAACAGCGGCCAAGCGATGATCGCAAGCCAGCCGTAGTCGACGACCAGGTCGAGCCCCGGCGCGGCCGCCTGCAGGCGGCGCTGCTCCTGCGGTCCGACATATAGGGGCACCTTGATCGCCGCGCTCGCGCCCGGCGCGACACTCACAGGAACCATCGCCCGGGCGGCGTAGATGCCGTCGGGGCGCTTCTCCGCCACGTAATCGCGCGGCAGGCCTTGCGGCGGCAGCCACGCCGACACAAAGTAGTGCTGCACGAACGCGAGCCAGCCGTTGGTCGCCTGCTTGACGTGATCGGCCTTGCCCTTGTCCAGATCCGACGGATAGATCTTCTCGAACTTGCGCTCGTCGGTGTACACGGCGAAGCCGATGAAGCTCTGCGCCCCGAAGGTCTCGGCAACCGTATTGGTGTTCGTCTCCGGCTTGCCGTCGTGCGTCAACTGAAAGTATGCGTACGCAGCGGCCGGCGCGGCGCCGGGATTGCGCAGCTCGAGCGCAACGTCGACCACGTAGCTGTCTCGCTTGAAGGTGTAGGTCTTGCGCACCTCGAGGCCGTCCTTGCCGGTCGCGAAAAGCTGCACCGACACCTCGTCGCGGCCAGGCTCGAGCGCCCGCTCGCCCGGCTCGGCGCGCCAGAGCGTGCGATGGTTGGGTCCGCCCTCGCCCGCAAGGCCGCTTTGCGCCTCGTACTGGTGCTCCGGGCCGAGCAGGACGAGATTCTTGGAGAGATCCTTCGAGTCCTTGTGACGCAGCAGTTCAATGCGCTTCAGCGTCCCGCCCAGCGTGTCGATTTGGGCGACCACGAGGTCGGTTGCAACGCGCACCATTTCGCCCTTCTCCGCTTCAGCCCCAGGGACGGCGGCGGAGGGTTTAGCGGCGGGGGGCGCGGGCTTGGCTGGCGCCGGCACGCCCGGCTGCTCCTTTGCCGCGACGGGCGGCGGCTTCGGGCTCTTCTCCTTCTCCCACGCTTCCCATAACATCAGAAGCGAAAAGCTGAAGATAACGAGCAGGATCAGCCGTTGCGTGTCCATGACGTTACGGTACGGGGTCGTACCCGCCGGGATGCCAGGGGCCGCAGCGGCACAGCCGCCGCACGGCAAGCCAGCCGCCGCGCCAGGGGCCATGGCGCTCGAGCGCTTCCTCCGCGTAGTGCGAGCAGCTCGGGTAGAAGCGGCACGCCGGCGGCAGGAGCGGCCGCACGCACCAGCGGTAACCGATAAGCAGGAAGCGCAGCGCGCGCGCAATCATTGCGAGAGCCTGCCAAAAATCGCGCGTAAACGGGCAACCATCTGCGCCGAAGGCTTCACCCCGTAGGGCGGGCGCACGAGCACGTCAACCGGCCCGAGCCGCTCCTGCTCCAGCCGGAAGGCCTCACGGATGCAGCGCTTGATGCGATTGCGCACGACGGCGCGCGCGGCGTGCCTGCGGGAGATCAGCATGCCGAGCCGCGCGGCTCCGCTGTCGCGTCGCGCCACATACATCGTGTAGCCGTCCAGGTTGCGCCGCGCGCCGTGTCGCAGCAGGTCTTCGAACTCGGCCTTTTGCCTCAGCCGGCGCGCAGCATCCAGCCCGAAGCGCTTGCCGGCCGCGGCTAAAGCCCGACCCGGCGCCGGCCGCGAGCGCGCCGGTTGCGCAGCACTCTGCGACCGCCGGCAGTGCGGCTGCGCACGAGAAAGCCGTGGCGCCGCGCGCGCCGAGTCTTGGAAGGTTGGTAAGTCCGCTTCGTCGCCATCCGCCGGTCCGAAAAAGGGCGGTATTAGAGCGTGCGCGTGCACGCATTGTCAATTCGTCTGTGGATAAGGCATGCCCAAGAAGGTAAAATCTCGACTCGCTTCCGGTCCAACGAAAAGATGCAAACCCTCTGGGATGCTTGCCTGCGGCGCCTCGAGCAGGAGCTCCCCGCGCAACAGTTCAACACCTGGATCCGGCCGCTCGCGCCGGAGGCGGCGGAGGCGGCCGACACGCTGATCCTCGCGGCACCCAATCGATTCGTGTTGGAGCTCGTGCGCGACCGATTCGCCGCACGCATCGAGCGTCTTGCATCCGAGACGAGCGGGCGCGAGCTTGGCTTGCGGCTGGTTCTAGCGCGCACGGCGGAACTGCCGGCAGGACCGCAAACCGCGCCGCGGGCTCCGGAAACGCCGTCGATCCTCGAGCGAGCGAGGCTCAACCCCGCGTTCTCGTTCGATAGCTTCGTGACCGGAAAGGCGAACCAGCTTGCGCGCGCCGCCGCGCTGCAGGTGGCCGAAAATCCCGGAGTGTCCTACAACCCGCTCTTCGTCTACGGGGGAGTGGGCCTTGGCAAGACGCACCTCGTGCAGGCGATCGGAAATCAGCTCGCCGACCAGCGGCCGCAGGCGCGCATCCGCTACAGCCACGCCGAGCAGTACGTCACCGATGTGGTGCGAGCATACCAGCAGAAGTCGTTCGACGAGTTCAAGCGCTACTACCACTCGCTCGACCTTCTGCTGATCGACGATATCCAGTTCTTTTCCAACAAGGGGCGCACGCAGGAGGAGTTCTTCTACGCCTTCAACGCGCTGGTGGAGGCGCACAAGCAGATCGTGATCACCTGCGATACGTACCCGAAGGAAATCGCCGGCATGGAGGAGCGGCTGATCTCGCGCTTCGGCTGGGGGCTCACCGTCGCGATCGAGCCCCCGGAGCTCGAGATGCGCGTGGCGATCGTGCTGAAGAAGGCCGAGGCCGAGTCGGTCGCGCTGTCCGAGGACATCGCCTTCTTCATTGCCAAGCACCTGCGCTCCAACGTGCGCGAGCTCGAGGGCGCGCTTAAGAAGGTGCTCGCCTTCGCTCGCTTCTCTGGGCGCGAGCTGTCGCTTGAGCTCGCCAAGGAAGCGCTGCAGGACATCCTGAATGTCGCGAGCCGCCAGGTCAGCGTCGAGGGCATTCAGAAAACGGTCGCCGAGTATTTCAAGATCAAGATCTCCGACATGCACTCCAAGAAGCGCAGCCGCAACGTGGCCCGCCCGCGCCAGGTCGCCATGGCGCTCGCGAAGGACCTGACCCAGATGAGCCTGCCGGAAATCGGTGAAGCGTTCGGCAACCGCGACCACACCACGGTGCTGCATGCGTGCCGCACGATCGCCAGCCTGCGCAAGCACGACACCGCGCTCAATCGCGACTACGTGGTGCTCGAACAGGTGCTGAAAGGCTGAGGATAAGTTGGGGGTGGATTGTGAGTAACCAACGCGGCCATTGCCAGGGCGCGAACGATTCACAGTGCCGCGCGCGCGCTCCACAGCTTTTGCAGGGCTTGAGCGCGCCTGCAAAGCGCCTCCCGGCAATGACTTGCGTACTTATCCCACGATCGCTGCCGCTCTATTAGCTATTACTAAGGTAAATAACAATGAATCTTGCAAAAGCTAAGCGTGACGAGATCCTCGGACCGCTTTCGGCGGTAAGCGGGATCATCGAGCGGCGCCATACGCTGCCCATCCTGTCGAACGTACTGATCGAGCGCAGCGATGACACGCTCGCTTTCCTTGCGACCGATATCGAAATCCAAATCGCTGCGCGCAGCAGCATTGGTGTCCCCGCCGAGGTGCGCGCGGTCACGGTCGGGGCGAGAAAGCTCCTGGACATTCTGCGCGCGCTTCCCGAGAACGCCGAGGTCACGCTGACGCACCAGGACAAGCGGCTCGTGGTCAAGGCCGGCAAGAGCCGCTTCAGCCTGCAAACGCTCGCGGCGGAGGACTTTCCCCGGCTTGCGAGGCCCGCCGGCGAGGCGGCCAAGTTCGAGCTCGAGCAGCGCTCGCTGCGGCGGCTGCTCTCCCTCGTCCAATACGCCATGGCGCAGCAGGACATTCGTTACTACCTGAACGGCCTGCTAATGGTGGTCGAGGACGGCAGCCTCAAGCTTGTCGCGACCGACGGGCACCGCCTGGCCTACGCCGCGCTCAAGCTCGGCGCCCAGCTGCCGCGCCAGGAAGTGATCGTTCCGCGGAAGACCGTGCTCGAGCTCGGCAAGCTGCTCACCGACAGCGACGCGCCGGTGAAGATCGAGATTGCGGCGACGCAGGCGGCATTCAGCTTCGGTACAGTCGAGCTCGTTTCGAAGCTGATCGACGGCAAGTTCCCCGACTATGGGCGCGTCATCCCGGCGAGCCACAAGAACCGCCTGCAGGCTGCGCGCGAGCCGCTACGCCAGGCTCTGCAGCGCGCCGCGATCCTGTCGAACGAGAAATTCCGGGGTGTGCGCTGGGTGTTGGGCGACGGCTCCCTGAAGATCGTGTCGTCCAACGCCGAGCAGGAGGAAGCGCATGAGGAGCTCGAGGTCAAGTACTCCGGCGAGCCCCTCGACATCGGATTCAACGTCAATTACCTCCTCGACGTGCTGAACAACGTCTCGGGCGAGCAGATCGAGTGCGCGTTCGGCGACGCGGCCTCCAGCGCGCTCATCACTTACGGCTCGGAAAAGGACTTCAAGTACGTCGTCATGCCGATGAGGATCTAGTGGGGGAAGCGGAAAAGAACTACGACTCGGACGCGATCAAGGTCCTGAAAGGCCTGGAGGCGGTGCGCAAGCGCCCCGGGATGTACATTGGCGACACCTCGGACGGGACCGGGCTGCACCACATGGTGTTCGAGGTGGTCGACAACGCGGTGGACGAAGCGCTGGCCGGCTTCTGCGACGAGATTGTCATCACCATCCACACCGACAACTCGGTCTCCGTGCTCGACAACGGCCGCGGCATCCCGACCGGGATCAAGGAGGACGACACGCTCAGGCGCTCGGCCGCCGAGATCGTCATGACGGAGCTCCACGCCGGCGGCAAGTTCGACTCCAACAGCTACAAGGTGTCCGGAGGTCTGCACGGCGTCGGCGTTTCGGTGGTGAACGCGCTCTCCGAATGGCTCAGGCTCACCGTCTGGCGCGAGGGGCAGGTGCACCAGATGGAATTCCGCAACGGCGTGGCGGTGGCGCCGCTCAGGGCGACCGGCACCACGGAACGGCGCGGCACCGAGGTCCATTTCCTCGCTTCGAAGGAGACCTTCGGCAACGTCGATTACCACTACGACATCCTGGCGCGCCGGCTGCGCGAGCTTTCGTTCCTGAACAACGGCGTGAAGATCGTGCTCATCGACCAGCGCGCGGGGAAGGAGGAGAACTTCGCTTTTTCCGGCGGCGTCAAGGGCTTCGTCGAGTACATGAACCGCGCGAAGAACGTGCTGCATCCGAACGTATTCCTCGGCCACGGCGTGAAGGATGGGATCACGGTCGAGGTGGCGATGCAGTGGAACGACTCGTACCAGGAAAACGTCCAGTGCTTCACCAACAACATCCCGCAGAAGGACGGAGGCGCGCACCTCACCGGCCTGCGCGCGGCGATGACGCGGGTGCTGAACAAGTACATCGAGGAGCACGAGTTCGCCAAGAAGGCCAAGGTCGAGACCACCGGCGACGACATGCGTGAAGGCCTCGCCTGCGTGCTGTCGGTCAAGGTGCCCGAGCCCAAGTTCTCATCGCAGACCAAGGAGAAGCTCGTGTCCTCGGAGGTGCGGCCGGTGGTCGAGGAGATCGTCGCCGAGAGGCTGCGCGAATTCCTCGACGAGCGCCCTCACGACGCCCGCACGATCACCGTCAAGATCGTCGAAGCCGCGGCGGCGCGCGAGGCCGCGCGCAAGGCGCGCGAGATGACGCGGCGCAAAGGCGTGCTCGACTCGATGGGCATGCCGGGCAAGCTTGCCGACTGCCAGGAGCGCGACCCGGCGAAGTCAGAGCTCTATCTGGTCGAGGGTGATTCTGCCGGCGGCTCGGCCAAGCAGGGCCGCGACCGCAAATTCCAGGCGATCCTGCCGCTGAAGGGCAAGATTCTGAATGTCGAGCGCGCCCGATTCGAGAAGCTGCTGTCCTCGGCCGAAATTGCCACGCTGATCACCGCCCTCGGCTGCGGTATCGGCGCCGAGGAATACAACCCGGACAAGCTGCGCTATCACCGCATCATCATCATGACCGACGCGGACGTCGATGGCTCGCATATCCGCACGCTGCTGCTTACGTTTTTCTACCGGCAGATGCGCGAGCTCGTGGAGCGGGGCCACATCTACATCGCGCAGCCGCCGCTCTACAAGGCGAAGCTCGGCAAGGAGGAGCGCTACCTCAAGGACGAGCACGAGCTGAATGCCTTCATGCTGAAGCAGGCGCTGGTCGACGCCGCCCTGCATCCGGGCGCCGGGCGCGACCCGATTAGCGGCGATACGCTCGCCGAGCTCGCGAAGTCGTACCTGCTCGCCGAGGCTGTGATGGAGCGTGTGTCACGCCTGGTCGACCGGGAAGTGCTGCAGGCGATGCTGGCCGGCGTGCAGGTGGATCTTTCGCGCCGCGACACGGCGGAAGCCTCCGCCGAGGCGCTCGAGGCCGCAATCGGCGGCGATGGCTTCGCCGTGGCGCCGCACTTCGACCAGAAGACCGAGCGCTACCAGGTGAAGATCGAGCGTACTCGCCATGGCAACGTGCGCATGAGCACGATCGATACCGAATTCGTACATTCGGGCGACTACGCCCAGATCCGCCAGACCGCGGAAATGCTGCGCGGACTGATCGGGCCGGGCGCAGCCGTGCAGCGCGGGGACAAGCGCCAGCCGGTGCGCGACTTCGCGCAGGCGATGAAGTGGCTTCTCGGCGAAGTCGAGAAGGCGATGACGCTGCAGCGCTACAAGGGACTGGGCGAAATGAACCCGGCGCAGTTGTGGGAAACGACGATGGACCCCGCCACGCGCAGGCTGCTCAAGGTGCAGATCGAGGACGGCATCGCCGCCGACGAGATCTTCACCAAGCTGATGGGCGACGAGGTCGAGCCGCGCCGCGCGTTCATCGAATCTAACGCGCTCGGCGTTCGGAACCTCGACGTGTAACCTTCTCCTCGGGTGCCTTCTCTTTCGGCGCCCGCGGCTGGAATTCAAAACCGATCTTCCCGTCGGGCTGCTTCACCAGGAAGGCCTTGAACCGGCGGCCCTTCTTGGAAACGAAGCCGGTCAGGAGATCGGTGCGCCCGGTCTGAAGGAGCTTCTGCATCTGTGCTCGCTCGATCGGCTGCTGCAAGATCATGCGGCCGGAGCGGAAGTCGCAGCTGCGGCCCTGACCGACCGCCTTCTCGCAGACGTATGCCACCCCGTGCTCGAACACTCGCGCCCCGCATTTCGGGCAGGCGCCGAGAGGCTGCTGGCCGCTGAAGTCGACCTCTTCTTCCTCGCCCGCGGCTCCCTGGCCAAAATCGAACTCCAGGCGCATGTCGTCGGTGAGCCGGATGCCCGCGCTGAACGGCCGGCCCTGCTTGCTGCGGAAGCCATTCAGCGGCCCCACGAAGCGCCTGGTAAAGAGCTCGGCCAACTCCTCGGGAGACCACTCGCGTCCCGAGATTACCCGCCAGAGGGAAAAGTCGCACTTCTGGCATTGCACCTTGCGGTAGTTTTCTTGAACCACGCCGCCGCATTTGGGGCACGGCGCGGGCACGGTGGCGTAGACCACGTCCGGTATTTCCCCGTGCTTTATGGTGCTCACCACGTTCTTCACCAGGTCCTGGATCTTGGCCATGAATTCTTCCCGCGTGAGCTTCCCCGCCTCGATCAGCTTCAGCTTGTGCTCCCACTCGCCCGTGAGCTCGGGTGAGCCGAGCTCGACGATGTGCAGCATGTGCAGCGCGAACATCAGCGAAAAGGCCTTCGGCGTCGGCACGAGCTCGCGGCCTTCGCGGTGGACGTATTCCTCGCGGATGAGTCCCTCGATGATGGCCGCGCGCGTCGCCGGCGTGCCGAGCCCCTTGGCTTCCATCGCAGCGCGCAACTCGTCGTCCTCGACCAGCTTTCCCGCGCCTTCCATCGCCGACAGCAGCGTCGCTTCGGTATAGCGCGGCGGCGGCTTGGTCTCGTTCGCGTGCGCCGCGATCTCGCGCACCGCGACTTTCTCTCCGTGCGCAATGGGCGGCAGGTTCTCGCTCTCCTCCCCGCGCGCGCGGCCGTACACCGCCAGCCAGCCGGGCGCCTGAAGCACCTTTCCTTCGGTCCTGAAGTGATGCTCGCCCACGCGGGTGATGCGCGTGGTCTGCAGGTACTCGGCGGCGGGGTAGAAGACGGCGAGGAAGCGCCGCACCACCATGTCGTAAAGCTTTTGCTCCGCCTCGTTCAGGATGCGCGGCGTCTGTAGCGTCGGGATGATGGCGAAGTGGTCCGAGACCTTGCTGTCATCGAACACTCGCTTGTTCGGCTTCACCCATCCCTGCTTCAGGATTTGCTTTGCGAAGGGCGCGAACTCGCGCGCCGCGCTCAGCTCCTCCAGGGTCTTTTTCACAGTGCCGAGATAGTCCTCCGGCAGCGCGCGCGCATCCGTGCGGGGATAGGTGAGCACCTTATGGCGCTCGTAGAGCGCTTGGGCAAGCGACAGGGTCATGCGGGCCGGGAAGCCGAAGCGCGCGTTCGCTTCGCGCTGCAGACTGGTGAGGTCATAGAGCAGCGGCGAAAGCTGTGTCGAGGGTCGGGTTTCCTCGGATGCCACGCCGGGTTTGCCTCGACAGGCCGCAACGATCGCTTCGGCGTCTTGCGCGCTCCACAGACGCTCGGGCTTGCGCTCGCCGTCGTCGTCCTTCTTGAACTTGGGGTCGAACCAGCGTCCGGGATACTCACCCGCCTCGGCGCCGAAACGCGCCTGCACTTCCCAGTAGGCGCGCGGCGTGAAAGCGCGGATGCGCTCTTCGCGCTCCACCAGGATGGCGAGCGTCGGTGTCTGCACGCGGCCGACCGTGGTCAGGTAGAAGCCGCCCTCCTTGGAATTGAACGCCGTCATGGCGCGCGTGCCGTTAATGCCGACCAGCCAATCGGCCTCCGAGCGGCTCTTCGCCGCGTCGGCGAGCGGCAGCATTTCCTTGTCCGGCCGCAAGCGCTCGAACCCCTCGCGGATCGCCTGCGGCGTCATCGACTGCAGCCACAGCCGCTCGATCGGCTTCTTGTTGCGCGCGTGCTGCACGATGTAGCGGAAGATGAGCTCGCCCTCGCGTCCCGCATCACATGCGTTCACCAGGCCGGTGACGTCCTTGCGCTTCATCAGGCGCAGCAGCAGATTGAGCCGGCTTTCGGACTTTTCGATCGGAGCGAGCGCGAACTGCGGCGGGATCACCGGCAGGCGCCTGAATGACCATTTTCCGCGCTTCACGTCGTGCTCCTCGGGGACCGCAAGCTCGAGCAGATGCCCGACCGCCGACGACAGCACGTGGCGCTCGCTCTCGTAGTAGTCGCCGCTGCGTTTGAAGCCGCCGAGAGCGCGGGCGATGTCGGCCGCGACCGACGGTTTCTCTGCGATTATGAGCTTTTTTGCCATGCGGCGTGAAAGGCCGCCGATGATAAGTGCAAACGCGCGCGCGCTTCAACCACCCTCGGCGGGGTGTGAAAAAATGCGGCGATGCGAGACTAGCTCGCGAGGCGAGCGTGCGGCGCGGAAAAAAGATCCTCCGCCGCCAGCCGGCTGGTCGGCGTCTGCTGGTTCCACAGCACCATCAGCACCACGAGCTTCAACTGCTCGAGGTTAAGCATGTCGCCCGACGCGGCAAGTGCGCGCTCCATCACGAGCTCCCGAGTTTCCGCGCTCAGGATGCCTGAATGCTCGAGCGTAAGCAGAAAACCGCGGCACTGGGCATCAAGTTTCGCCAACTCGCGCGGCGCGTAAGCGCGGAAAGTTGAGCGCGCGTCGGGCAAGGGCTCGCGCACGCTGCGCGGCGTGAGCGCCATGCCGGCGAGCCAGTGCAGCGCCTCGCTGATGTCCGAATCCTCGAAGCCGGCTGCTGACAGTTTCTTCGCCACGCGTTCTCGGTCGTAGGCGATTTCGGCCTGCTGGCAGTTCTCGAACAAGAATACGAGGACGTCGTACATGGGGTTCTCCCTTCTTATAACGCGACGATGGGGATTGCGTTTACCGGCCTTGTCCCTTCTCCAGCCGTTGGTAAAGCCCGCCCGGCAGCGCGGCGACGCGCCCGTCGAGCTCGAGCCGCAGAAGCTCGGAGGACACCTGCTCCGCCGACATCCCGGCGCGAGAGCACAGTGAATCGACATCGACCGGGTCGTGCCCCATATGCGATAGCAGGCCGATCTCGTGGGCTGGCGCAACATCCGTAGTAGTGGATGCCGACGCGCTCGGTCGGAAACCGGCCAGCTCCGTGAGCACGTCTTCTGACGATTCGACGAGCTTGGCGCCCGACTTGATAAGCGCGTGGCAGCCCTTGGAAAGCGGCGAGTGGATCGAGCCTGGAACGGCGAAGACCTCGCGACCCTGCTCCGCGGCGGAGCGCGCCGTGATGAGGGAGCCGGACGCAACCGCGGCCTCCACGACGAGGCAGCCGCGCGCCAAACCGCTGATCAGACGGTTGCGGCGCGGAAAGTTCTGCGCCGCCGGCGCAATGCCGAGCGCAAACTCGGTCACGAGCAGGCCGCGCTCGGCGATCTGCACGGCGAGCTCGGCGTTGCGGCTCGGATACGTGACGTCCACACCTGTACCGAGGACGGCAATGGTCGACGACGCGCCCGCAAGGCCGCCGCGATGCGCTGCAGCGTCGATGCCGAGTGCGAGGCCCGATACGATCGTGAGCCCGGCATCGCTCAGCGCTCTTGCCAGCGATTCAGCGTTCGCCTCGCCCTGCTGTGTGGCGTTGCGGCTGCCAACAATCGCGAGCGCCGGTCCGGCGAGCAGCTCGATGCGACCTCGCGCATAGAGCAAAGGGGGCGGGTCGGGGATTTCGAGGAGCAGCCGAGGATAGGTTTCGTCGGCGAGCGTCACTATGGAGCAGCCGGGCTGTGCGGCCCACGCGAGAGAGCGCGCCGCGGTCTGCGCGACGGCTTCCGAGTCGAGCGCGGCGAGCACCGCCGGCGTAGTAAAGGAACCGAGCTCCGAGCGCTTCGCGGCCAGAATCTGCTGCGGCAGCCCGAAGTGCCGCAGCATGCGCTGGAAGGTTGCCGGACCGAGACCCGGGGTTAGGGCCAGCTGCAGCCAGCTCGCAAGCCCGGGGTCCGGATTCACTTATTGTTCTTGTTACGGCGTCTGCACCACATCGAGCGGGCTGACCGGCCTCGAGACCTGCATGATCAGTGCGTAGGATATCCGGTCGAAGACCCGGAAGACAAACGCGAGGCCGGCGCGCTCGTCAGGCAGTTGGATGCGAGCGTCGGCGGCATTTCGCGGCTTGCTCGTGTCGCGTACCGTTCCGCCACGGTTGTAGAGCGCGAGCACGTGGCCGACTTCCAGACCGTCGGCTTTGCCGCGGTTGATGCTGATGATCGACTGCGGGCCGGCTTCGCCCACCTTCGCTACGCCGCCGTAGATGCCAATCACGCGCCCCTTGATCTGCGCACCCGGCGCATGCGGCGCGTAGTTCACCGGCTGCGGGCGTCCGGCGGCGACAAGTTTGTCGCCCGCTCCAACTTCCTGTACCGCGCTCGTCAGCACCACGGTCGCCGGCTCGCCTGGCCGGGTGAGGTGGGCAGTGCCGAGATAGATCGCTTCATACCCGAGGGTCTTGCTCGTATCGGGGTCGACCAACGCACTGCCTTTGCGGTAGATGTACCACGTCTCGTCCTTGGAAGCGCCGATCCCGCGCACGTAGGCGGAATTGCCTGCCGCGAGCACTACGCGATCCTGTTGTGTCGCGATGATCGTCGGCGCTTTTTCAAGTCCGTCGGGCTCGATGACCAGCGGCCGCGAGAGGAAAGGCTCGATCACCGATGGCGGAATGCTCGGGATTTCCTGCTTCGCGAGCGACTCGGCGCGCACGCGAGGGCTCAGCTTCGCCGTGCCGGGCGCCGTCGTGGGTGCGGCTCCCGGTGGCACGCCCGGTGCGCCGGGTTCGCCGGGCGCGCCCGGCTTGGGCTCCGTTCCGGGCGGCGCGATCGTCAGCAGGGCGCGATCGCGGTCGAGCAGGATCACGTACCCTGGATAGATTAGGTGCGGATTGCGGATCTGCTCCCGGTTCATGTTCCACAGCTCCGGCCAGCGCCAAGGCGAGTCGGTGTAGCGCTCGGAGATGCCCCAAAGAGTGTCGCCGGGGACGATGACGTACCTGTCCGGCGCGTCAGGCTTGATCGTAAGAGGCGCCTGCGCGGGCGCTGTTGGCGCCTGCGCGAAAGCGCTCGCCGAGACCAAGAAAGCTAGCGCTATGATAGAGTTACAGACTTGCTGGACCATGGCGATCCGTCCCTTTCGCGGTTCCTGGACCGGCTGGAAGTTCGATTTCCCTACCCAATGTAGCACGAAGGTTTAACTTCTTATACGCTGCCTGAGATTGTCCATATAATCCATTCAATTGCAAGTGAAATGTCCCGCTTGAACATACTTCGCTACCCGGACGCCCGCCTGCATAAGGTGGCTGCGCCGGTCACAGTTTTTGATGACAGCCTGAAGAGGCTGGTCGCGGACATGGCCGAAACCATGTACGCGGCCCCCGGTATCGGGCTCGCGGCAATCCAGGTCGAGGTTCCAAAGGAGGTGATCGTCGTCGACGTGTCCGAGCGCCGTGATTCGCTCGTTGTTCTAGTCAATCCGGAGATCCTCGAGGCGACGGGGGTGTCCGACATCGAGGAAGGCTGTCTGTCCGTTCCGGGCATCTATGAGCTCGTAGAACGGGCAGAGCGCGTGAAAGTGCGTGCTTACGACCAGAACGGCAATCCGTTCACGCTGGAGGCCCAGGGGCTGCTCTCGGTTTGCATCCAGCACGAAATGGATCATCTGAAAGGCAAGGTTTTCGTCGAGCACCTGTCGCAGTTGAAGCAGCAGCGCATTCGCGCGAAGCTCGCCAAGCAGCTGCGCAAGTCGGCCTGACCGCCCCGCTTTCCTGCGCCTAGTCTTCGCCGGCACGCCCGAGTTCGCTGAGCGAGTGCTGGCTGGCCTAGTAAGCGCCGGCCACGAGGTGGCGCTAGTTCTCACACAGCCCGATCGACCAGCCGGTCGCGGCCTCCGGCTCGCAGCGAGTCCGGTGAAGCGCTTCGCGGAGGGGCGTGGCATCCGGGTCCTCCAGCCCCGCAGCCTGAAAGGCTCGCCGGAAGATCTCGAAAAGGTCGGTGCATCGCGCCCGGATGCGATCGTAGTAGCCGCGTACGGCTTACTCCTCCCGCCGCGGTTTCTTGATGTAGGCCGCTACGGTGCGCTTAACGTGCATGCGTCGCTGCTGCCGCGCTGGCGCGGAGCGGCGCCGATCCAGCGCGCCCTGCTTGCCGGCGACCCGGAAACCGGGATTTCGATAATGCAGATGGATGCCGGCCTCGACACCGGCCCCGTGCTGCAGCAGGTGCGGATCCCGATCGCGCCGGACGACGATGCCGGTACGCTGCACGACAAGCTCGCTGAGCTCGGTGCCAGCGCTATCGTCGCTACGCTTGCGGACTTAGCGGCCGGGCGCGCGCGTGCGAGCGCGCAGCCCGAGACGGGAGTGACCTACGCACCCAAGGTCGAGAAAGCCGAGTCCCGGCTCAATTGGGCACGGCCGGCCCGGGAACTCGAGCGCGCGGTGCGCGCCTTACGCCCTGCCCCGGGTGCATACACGCTGCTCGATGGCGAGCCAGTGAAGATATGGCGCGCCGACGTTTGCGACGTCACAGGCGAGCCAGGCACGATTCGCTTCGTGGAGGGCAAGCTTGTCGCGGCCTGCGGCGAACAGGCGCTCGCCGTCGTGCAGTTGCAACGCGCTGGCGGGCGAGCGCTTAGCGCGACGGAATTTCTGCGCGGGCGGCCGCTGTCGCCCGGCGCTCGCTTCGCTTGAGTGCACTCGCGGCAGCACTGCACGACTCGGCCATGCTCGTGGCGCGCGTTGCCGGCGGCGCGAGCCTCGCCGCTGAGTTCGAGCGCGTGGCGGATGAAGGCACCCTAACCCCGCGCGCAGCGCTGATTGATCTTGCGCACGGCACGCTGCGCCGCTATGGGCGCGTCCAGGCGATCGTACGGGAGCTTTCTCACCGCTTCCGCGGCGACCCGCTCGTCGAGGCTTTGCTCTGGTGCTCGCTCTACGCTCTCGAATCGGGACGCTACGCCGAATACACCGTGGTCGATCAGGCGGTGCGCGCCTGCAGCGCCCTGGAGCGCTGGAACGCGAAAGGGTACGTAAATGCGCTGCTGCGCAGCTACTTGCGCCAGCGAGTCTCGCTCGAAGCACGCATCCAGGCTGATCCGGAGGCTCGCTATCAGCACCCGCGCTGGTGGATCGAGCTGCTGAGAGAGGCATACCCGGCGCAGTGGGGCGCAGTCCTCGCCGCCGGAAATGTGCATCCGCCGATGGCGGTGCGCGTAAACCGGCGCCGGTGCTCGGTGGAGGAGTATGAGTGCAAGCTGAAGACTGACGGCCTGGTTTCCCATCGCATCGAGGGTCAAGGTCTGCTGCTCGAGCGTCCGGTTCCGGTCGAGCGGCTGCCCGGATTCGCCGAGGGGGTAGTCTCGGTGCAGGATGCAGGCGCCCAGCGCGCGGCGCGTTGTCTGCTGCTCGCCGCCGGCCAATGCGTACTCGATGCCTGCGCCGCGCCGGGAGGTAAGGCCGGCCACATTCTCGAGACGGCGGATGTGAAACTCACGGCGCTCGACGCCGATGCTGAACGCTGCGCAAGGCTTGAGCAAAACCTGGCGCGCCTGGAGCTTCCCGCGCGCGTCATGCGCGCGGACTGCACGCGGCCGAGCGAGTGGTGGGACGGCGTGCCATTCGATCGGGTACTCGCCGACGTTCCGTGCTCGGGATCCGGCGTTGCGCGACGCCATCCGGACATCAAGTGGCTGCGACGCAGCGCCGATATCGCCGCGTATGCAGCGCGCCAGGCCTCGATGCTCGACGCGCTTTGGCAGCTCGTTCGCCCCGATGGTAAATTGCTGTATGCCACCTGTTCGGTGTTTCCGCAGGAGAACGACGCGGTGATCGACGCCTTCGTCGCGCGTCAGCGCGCTGCCGGCGCTCGCGCCGTGCGCGTACCGCTCCCGGACGGCGGCGCGGCGCAGGGGTTGCCCGACGCCGAGCGCGACGGGTTCTACTACGCGCTAATCCACAAGCAAGCCTGACGCGACGCGCGATGCGCGGCATCGCCCCAGTCAGCGTGGTGATCGGTGGGCTCCTCGTGTTCCTGCTTGCCGCGCCTTCCGCGCAGGCCCAGGAAATCGAGGTACGCGAAGTTGCGCTGCGCAGCGTCGAAGACGGCCTCGCGCTCGACGTGGATTTCGGCTTCGAGCTCACGCCGCGCCTCGCCGAAGTGGTGGCAAACGGAGTACCGCTGTACTTCAGGGTCGAGTTCGAGCTGACCCGGCGGCGCTGGTACTGGTTCGACCAGACCGCCGCTTCGCAGCGCCTGAGCTTGCGGCTGTCCTATCATGCACTGTCGCGGCAGTACCGGTTGTCGACCGGCCTGCTGCAGCAGAGCTTTCCAACCCTCGAGGAGGCGCTCAACGTGCTTCAGCGCGTGCGCAACTGGCTGGTTGTAGACCGCTCGGTCCGCCTCTCGGACGCGGACTACGAGGCCGCGGTGCGCATGCGCCTGGATACGGCGCTGCTTCCGAAACCGTTCCAGCTCTCGGCGCTTACCGGCCGGGAACTGCACCTGGAATCGCCCTGGAAGCGCTTCATCGTGCGAGGGCCGCGATGAAGTGGCTCGTCATCATCGGCGGGGCGGTCGCGGCAGTGGGACTCTTCCTGCTCGCCACGGCGAGCGCGGACACCACGCTTTTCGCGCGCCACTACCCGCTGCTGCTCGGCCTGAATGCCGCTCTCGCCGCGCTGCTTGCCGCGCTTGTGGGGATTCAACTTGTGCTGCTCGCGCGCAGACTTCGCGCGCGGGTGTTTGGCGCGCGGCTTACCCTGCGGCTGCTCGCGCGCTTCGCCGCGCTTGCGGTGGTGCCGGGGCTGATCGTGTACGCGGTTTCGGTCCAATTCCTTACGCGCTCGATCGAATCGTGGTTCGATGTGAAGGTCGACGCCGCGCTGGAAGGCGGCATCAACCTCGGCCAGCAAGTGATCGAGCAGATGACGTTGGAGCTACGGGGCAAGGCGAACGCCATGGCCGCCGACCTCGCCGAGCCCTCGCCGGCACGGCTCGCCACCCAGCTCGAGCGCCTGCGCGCCCAGCTTGGAGTCGAGGAGGCGGTCGTGGTCACGGGCACGGGCAGGCTGCTCGCAGCGGCTGCGCACGATGTCGCGAAGCTCGTGCCGGAGCTTCCTACCGGCCATGCTCTGCGCCAGGCGCGCGTGATGCGCGCCTTCAGCGCGGTGGATGCCGCCTTGGGCCGGCCGCTCGCTTTGCGCGTGGTGGTACCAGTGGAAATGCCGGGTGAGGCGCGCTTCCTGCAGCTCAGGCAAAGCGTGCCGGCGTCATTCGCGCGCAGCGCTGAGGCAGTAGAGGCGGCTTATCGCGACTACCGCGAGCTCGCGCTCGCGCGCGAGGCGTTGAGCCGCATCTACGTCGTCACGCTGACCTTCGCGCTGCTGATGGCATTGTTCGTCGCGGTCGCGGCGGCTGCGACGCAGTCGGGGCTACTCGCCGAGCCGCTCGCCAATCTGGCGCAGGCCACCCAGGCGGTGGCGCGCGGCGATTTCTCGCGCCGCGCGCCGGTTACCAGCCGCGACGAGCTCGGTGTGTTGACCGAGTCCTTCAACTCGATGACCCGCCAGCTCGAGGAGGCGCGCCGTGGGGTGGAGTCCAACCGGCTCGCGCTCGAGGCGGCAAAGGCCCGGCTCGAGAGCATTCTCGCCAACATGTCGGCCGGGGTGCTGGTGTTCGACCACGAGCTCGCTTTGTCGCTTTCCAATCACGGCGCCTCGGCGATCCTTGGCGCCGAGCTCGAACCGTTCGCCGGGCAGATGCGCAGCCACTTCGCCTCGCAAGCCGAGGACGACTGGCAGCTCGAGCTGCAGCTGAGGAAGACCGGGAAGACGCTGCACGCGCGCGGCGCGCGGCTGCCGCGCGCCACCGGCGGTGGCGCCGTGGTGGTGTTCGACGACGTCACGCGCCTCATCCAGGCGCAGCGAGCCACGGCGTGGGCCGAGGTGGCGCGGCGCCTGGCGCATGAGATCAAGAACCCGCTCACGCCAATCCAGCTTTCCGCCGAGCGTCTCGATATGAAGCTTGCAGATCGGCTGTCGCGAGAGGACGCCGAGACGTTGCGCCGCTCCATCGAGACCATCGTCCACCAGGTGGCGGCACTGAAGGCGATGGTCGACGATTTCCAGGACTACGCGCGCCTGCCCGCGCCGGAGCTCAAGCCGCTCGACCTGAACGCTCTGGTCCGCCAGGTGCTCGCACTGTACGAGAATTCGTCCGTGCCGATCACCAAGCACCTCGCGGAGCCGCTGCCGCCCGTCTGGGCCGACGGCGCGCAAATCCGGCAAGTCATCCACAACCTGGTACAGAACGCGCAGGACGCGCTCGAGCACCGCGCCGGGCGCGGCGCAAGCCCCGCGATCGAGGTGCGCAGCGAGCTTGCCGGAGACCGCGTCAGGCTCGCGGTATCGGATAACGGCGGCGGCTTTCCCGAGGAGCTGATGGCGCGGATCTTCGAGCCTTACGTCACCACCAAGCCGCGCGGCACCGGCCTTGGCCTCGCGATCGTCAAGAAGATCGTCGACGAGCACCACGGCGCGGTGACGATCGAAAACCGGCCGGCGAGCGGCGCATCCGTGAGCGTGCTGCTGCCGCTCGCCAAGGCGGCCTAGGCCATGGCGCAGATCCTGGTCGTCGACGACGAGATCGGCATCCGGGAGCTCCTGTCGGAGATTCTGGCCGACGAGGGCCATCAGGTGGTCGTCGCCGAAAGCGCGAGCGATGCGCGCCGGCTGCGCGAGCGCGCCCGTCCCGACCTCGTGCTGCTCGACATCTGGATGCCGGACGCCGACGGCATCACGCTGCTCAAGGAGTGGGCCGCGAGCGGCCAGCTCACCATGCCGGTGGTGATGATGTCCGGGCACGCCACGATCGAGACCGCGGTGGAGGCAACCCGCATCGGTGCGCTGGACTTCCTCGAGAAGCCGATCGCGCTGCAGCGCCTGCTTTCCACGGTGAAGCGCGCGCTGCGCAACCCGGAGACCGCGGCGGCGCCGGAATTCTCCATCGCCGCGCTCGGGCGCGCGCCCGCCATCGCGGAGGCGAAAAAGCGGCTGGCGCAGCTCGCCGGATCGGGCGCGCCGCTGCTCCTGCGCGGCGAGCGCGGCATGCGCGCGGAGCTGTTCGCGCGCCTGCTCGCAGCCCCTGGCGCGCCGTTCCTCACCGGTGGCGAGATGCTGGCGCTGCCCCCCTCGGAGCTGCTCGCCAGAGCGGCGGGGGGCGTGCTTTTCATTGCCGACCTGAGCCGCCTCGGTCATGCCGAGCAGCGCAACCTCGAGTTTCTGCTGCCGCGTGCCGAGAAGCACCGCGTGCGCCTGGTATCGTTCTCACCCTTCGACGTGCGCACCCTGGCGGAGAAGGGCGGCTTCGATCCCGAGCTCGGCGCGCGGCTGGGCGAGCTCACGCTCAAGCTGCCGGCGGTGCGTGAATTCGCCGAGGACGTGCCCGACCTCGCTTCTATCATGCTAGTACAGCTGGTGGAGGCGCGGGCCTGCCCGCCGCGCCGCTTTGCCATCGCGGCGCTGAACGCCCTGCGCCACCACGGCTGGCCGGGGAACCTCGCCGAGCTCGAGAGCGTGGTGAAGGATCTCGCGCTCAGCTCGCTGGAAGAGGAGATCCAGCTGGAGGACGTCGGGCGTGTGCTGAGCGCGCGCGCTGCGCCGGGAACGCTGCCCGAAGTGGCGTTCGACCGGCCTTACCGGGAGGCGCGCGAAGCGTTCGAGCGGGTGTACTTCGAGCACCTGCTCGCACGCGAGAATGGCAGCATGTCGCGCGTGGCGGAGCGCTCCGGACTAGAACGCACGCACCTCTACCGAAAGCTCAAGGCGCTCGGCCTGCCGGTCGGCCGCCGCGAAGAGAGTTAGCGAAGACGACTTAGGTTTTCTTGGGCTTGGGCCGGCGGTGCGGCCGCTTCTTGCCGTAGCTGGCGCGGTAGATCTTGCCGCGGCGCGTGCGTTTGTCGCCTTTTCCCATGGCGGCGATTATACGGTTTCGAGCTCGTAAGCGAGGTACGGGGCGAGCCACTTCTCGGCTTCTCCGACCGTCATGCCGGATCGTCGCGCATAGTCCTGTACCTGATCACGCCCGATCTTGCCCACGGCGAAATAGCCCGCGTCCGGGTGTGAGAGATAAAAACCCGAGACGGAAGACGCCGGCAGCATGGCGAACGACTCGGTGAGCTGCATACCGGCGTTCTCCTGCGCGTTGAGCAGGCGAAAGAGGCCCGCCTTCGCGGTGTGGTCCGGACAAGCGGGGTATCCGGGAGCGGGTCGGATGCCGCGGTAGCGCTCGGCGAGCAGTTCCGGGCCGCTCAGGCGCTCGTCGGCCGCGTAGCCCCAGAACTCGCGCCGCACTCGCTCGTGCAGCCGCTCGGCGAAAGCTTCCGCCAGACGGTCGGCCAGCACCTTGAGCATGATCGCGTTGTAGTCGTCGCCGCGTTTCTCAAGCTCGGCAACGCGCGCTTCGATGCCGCCGGCGCACACGGCGAAAGCGCCGATCCAGTCGCGCACGCCGCTTGCCTTTGGTGCGACGAAGTCGGCGAGGCACAGGTTGGCCCGGCCTTCGGGCTTGTGGTTCTGCTGCCTAAGGTTGTGCCAGGTCATGAGCCTCTTGTGGTGCTCTTCGTCGGCATAGATCTCGATGTCGTCGTAATCCACCTGCGCCGCCGGATAGAGCGCGAGCACGCCGTTCGCCTCGATCAGGGTTTCGCGCACGATGCGCGCCAGCGCCTCCTGCGCTTCGGCGAAGAGCTTGCGTGCCGCCGGACCCACGACCGGGTCCTCGAGGATCTTCGGGTAGGGCCCCGACAGTTCCCAGGCCTGGAAGAACGGCCCCCAGTCGATGTAGTCGACGAGCTCCGCGAGCGGATAACGGCGCAGGACAGTAAGGCCCGGCTTGGCGGGTGCCGGGGGAACATAGTTGCGCCAATCGACCTTGTGACCCTGTCTGCGTGCCTCGGCGAGCGGGTGCAACGGGCCGGGGCCTTTCTTGTCCCGGTGCTGAACGCGGATGCGCTCGTAGTCGGCGCGCACTTCGGCGACATAGGCCTCAGCCTTCTCGCCGAGCAGGTTTTGCACGACCGGGACGCTGCGCGAGGCATCCGGCACGTACACTACCGGACCGGAATAGTTGAGCGCGATCTTTACCGCGGTGTGCGCGCGAGACGTGGTGGCGCCGCCGATGAGAAGCGGCAGCTTCAGCCGGGCGCGCTCCATCTCGCGCGCTACATGGGCCATCTCCTCGAGCGATGGCGTGATCAGGCCCGAGAGGCCTATCACGTCGGCGTTTTCGCGCCGAGCCGTCTCGAGGATCGTCTCGGCCGGCACCATCACGCCGAGGTTCAGCACCTCGTAGTTGTTGCACTGGAGAACGACGGCGACGATGTTCTTGCCGATGTCGTGCACGTCGCCTTTCACCGTCGCGAGCACGAGCCGTCCCTTGGAGCGGGCGACCTCGCCGCTTCTTGCCTTTTCGGCTTCGATGTACGGCACGAGGTGCGCCACCGCCTGCTTCATCACGCGCGCCGACTTCACTACTTGCGGGAGGAACATCTTGCCCGCGCCGAAAAGGTCCCCCACCACGTTCATTCCGTCCATCAGCGGCCCCTCGATCACCTCGATCGGCCGCGCGTACTTGCGCCGCGCCTCCTCGGTGTCGGCGATGATATGGCTCGAGATGCCGTTCACTAGGGCATGCGCCAGGCGTTGCTCCGCAGTGCCCGCGCGCCAGGCCTCGTCCTTGGCACTTTCCCGGGCGCCGGCCTTGACGGTCGCCGCGAACTCGACCAGCCGTTCGGTGGCATCGGGTCGGCGGTCGAACAGCACGTCCTCGACGCGCTCGCGCAGCTCGGGCGCTATCTGCTCGTACACGCCCAACTGTCCGGCGTTCACGATGCCCATCGTCAGCCCGGCGCCGATGGCGTGATAGAGAAACGCGGTGTGCATCGCCTCGCGCACCGCGTCGTTGCCGCGGAACGAGAATGACAGATTCGACACGCCGCCCGAAACCTTGATGTGCGGCAGGTTCGCGCGGATCCAGCGCACGGCTTCGATGTAGTCGATCGCGTAGCGCGCATGTTCTTCCAGGCCGGTGGCCACGGCGAAGATGTTCGGATCGAAGACGACGTCCTCGGGTTGAAACCCTGCCTTTTGAACCAGCAGGTCATGGGCGCGGCGGCAAACCGCGATGCGCCGCTCGAGGGTATCGGCCTGGCCTCGCTCGTCGAAGGCCATGACAACCACGGCGGCGCCGTAGCAGCGGCAAAGGGCGGCCTGGCGCAGAAACTCGCTCTCACCTTCCTTGAGCGAGATCGAATTGACGATCGGCTTGCCCTGCACGCACTTCAGCCCCGCTTCGATCACGCTCCACTTGGAGCTGTCGATCATCACCGGCACGCGCGCAATGTCCGGCTCGGCGGCGACCAGCCGCAGGAAGGTCGCCATCGCCTTCTCGGAGTCGAGCATCGCCTCGTCCATGTTGACGTCGATCACCTGCGCCCCGTTCTCCACCTGCTGCCGCGCGACCGCGAGCGCGCCGGCGTAATCGCCGCTGAGCACGAGCCGTGCGAAAGCGCGCGAGCCCGTGACGTTGGTACGCTCGCCGATGTTGACGAAGAGCGACGTGTCGTCCACGTTCAGTGGCTCAAGTCCTGACAGGCGCAACGCGCGCCCTCTTTCAGGAATGCGACGCGGGGCGAGCGGGCGGAGGGCTTCGCCGATGGCGCGGATGTGCTCGGGCGTGGTGCCGCAGCAGCCGCCGGCCAGGTTGAGCCAGCCGGCGCGCGCCCATTCCGCCGCGTGCGCCGCCATCGACTCGGGCGTGTCCTCGTACTCGCCGAAGGCGTTCGGCAGGCCAGCGTTCGGATGGCACGAGACGTAGCTCTCCGCGATTGCGGCAAGCTCCTCGACATAGGGCCTGAGCTCCTTGGCGCCGAGCGCGCAATTGAGCCCTACGGCTAGCGGCCGTGCGTGGCGCACCGAGTTGTAGAACGCCTCGGTCGTCTGGCCCGACAGCGTTCGGCCGGAGGCGTCGGTGATGGTGCCCGATACGACGACCGGCAGCCGGGGGGACGGCGCGGCGAACGCCTGCTCAATCGCGAACAGCGCCGCCTTGGCATTGAGCGTGTCGAAAATCGTCTCGACGAGCAGCAGGTCAACCCCGCCTTCGAGCAGGCCGGCGATCGCCTCGCCGTACGCGGCCACCAGCTCCTCGAACGTCACGGCGCGGAAGCCCGGATCGTTCACGTCGGGGGAAATCGATCCCGTCTTGTTGGTCGGGCCGAGTACGCCCGCCACGAAGCGCGGCTGCTCGGGCGTGCGTGCTGTCCATTCGCGCGCGGCTTCGGTCGCGAGCCGTGCCGCCGCGCGGTTGAACTCGCGGGCGAGCGACTCCATGCCGTAGTCGGCGAGCGCGATCGCGGTGGAGTTGAAAGTGTTCGTCTCGATAATGTCCGCGCCGGCCTGCAGGTATTGCGTGTGAATGTCGCGTACGAGCCGCGGCTGTGTGAGCGACAGCAAGTCGTTGTTGCCGCGCAGCTCACGCCCCCAGTCGCGAAAGCGCGCACCGCGGTAGTCTTCCTCCGCGAGCCGCGCGCGCTGGATCATGGTGCCCATGGCCCCGTCGAGCAGGAGAATCTTCTCGCGCAGGAGCGCTTCGATCTTGTCCATGCCTGAAAACGAAAAAGCCCGCTCGGCTTGCAGAGAACGGGCTTCGGGCGCGTCTCTTTAGCGGTATTTGTAGTGCGCCCGCAAGCTGAGCATCAAATCGGCGCGGTGCGTGGCATTCTGCCCATCAAGTCCTGATGTGTCAACGGCTTATAATCGACCGGTGAGCGAGTTTCGGTCAATCGAGTGGCATTTTCCCTGCGAGGTGCACTGGGGTGACTGCGACCCCGCCGGGATCATTTTCTACCCGACCTATTTTCGCTGGATGGACGCCGCCACCTGGGCTTTCATGGGCTCGGTGGGCTATGGACCGAAGCGCATGCGTGAAGAGCATCTCGCGATGCCGCTGGTCGCCGCTGACTGCCAGTTCCTCGCCCCGGCTCAGCACGGCGACCGCTGCGAAGTGCGCTCGCGCATCGCGCGATTCGGCGGCGCTTCGTTCGTAGTCGCGCACGATATCGTGCGCGCCGACGGCACGACGCTTGCGCAGGGCAGCGAGAAGCGCGTCTGGGGCCGCTATGCCAGCGGACCGGGCACGTCGCTGAAAGGCGAGCAGATACCCGAGGGTGTCAGAGCGCTGTTTCGCGCCAGGTAGCGAGCACCCGGTCGATCATCGGCTGCGCCGAGCCGAACGCACGTTTCGCGTCGAAGAGGACTTTGAGCTCGCTCGCGGGAACGATCCTTGCCACCTCCTCTTCCGCAAGGAGGATGTCGCGCAAGTGCTTCTTCTGCGCCACAGCGCGCGCGCAGAGCTTTTCGGTGAGCGCGTGCGCCGCCGACTTGCCGAGCGCCTGCGCCAGTCGCACAGACACTGCTTCGGAGAACACGAGGCCTTGGGTGCGCTCCAGGTTTGCCGCCATGGCATCGGCGCGCACCTCCAGGCGTTCGAGCGTCTCCGCCATGGCGGCCACGCCGCTTGCCGCGGCAGACATGAGGCTCCTCAGCGTGAGCCATTGCGACTGCCACTGACCGAGGCCGCGCTCGTGCTCGGGCACGAGATTCGTCATCAGGCTTGCCGCAAGTGCGGGCGCGCGTTGCGAAGCTTCCAGGGCGAGCAGGCAGGCCGCCGGGTTGCGCTTGTGCGGAAGGGCGGATGAGCCGCCGCGACCGGCGCCTGCGGGTTCGAAGGCTTCGCCGACTTCCGGCTGCATCAACAGCGACACGTCTCGCGCGATCTTTCCGGAACCCCCGGCCAGGATCGCGGCTTCAGCGCCGAACCGGGCAAACCGATCGCGCGCGCTGTGCCAGGGGATTGGCGGCTTTCTCAGGCCGAGCTCACCGGCGAGGCGCGTGCCGACCGCCTCGCCATCGGTTCCAAAAGCTGCGAGCGTCCCTGCAGCGCCGCCGAATTGCAGAACGCACGCATCGTCGGCTGCGGCTCGAAAGGCGCGGTACGAGCTCGCCACGAGCGAAAGCCACACGGCGGCTTTCCAGCCAAACGGGACCGGCGTAGCCGGCTGGAGCAGTGTGCGAGCAACGGCAGGCGTATCACGGTGGCGATCGGCGAGGCGAGCCGCGGCCTCGCCCAGCCGGCGCGCCAATGCAAGCACGCGCTGCGACGCCTCCTTGAGGCAAAGAACGACCCCGGTATCAATGACGTCCTGGCTGGTTGCGCCGAAATGAACATAGTGCGCGGCTTCTCCCGGTACCTGTGCGGTCAATTGCTTCACGAACGGAATTGCCAGCGTCCCGGCGTGCCTCGCTTCGGCTGCCAGCCGGACGACATCGAAAGATGCTGTTTGGCAGGCACGTGCGATGGTTTCGGCGTGCTCGGACGGAACGAAGCCTGGGCTGGCGCGGGCCAAGGCCGCCTCGAAGCGCGCCATGGCCGCGAGCAGCTTCTCGTCCGAGAGTGCTTCGGCGGTGTGCGCGTCCGAGAAGACGAGCTCGAGGCTCAGAAGTCGAAGAACACCGTCTCGTTCCTACCCTGGAGCACCACGTTCCACTCGAACTCGCCGTCGGCGCGCCTCTTCGCTATCAGCGAGCCGCGCCGCTCTGGCGGAATGAGGTTCAGCACCGGGTCGTCGGCGTTGGCCGGATCGTCGGGAAAGTAGATGCGGGTCTGAAGCTGCTTCAGCAGCCCGCGCATGAAGAGGGTGACCGTGATGTGCGGCGCCTGCAGCTTGCCGTCGGGGCCGGGCACGCGACCGGGCTTGATGGTGCGGAAGCGAAACGCACCCGCATCGTCGGTCAGCGAACGGCCGTAACCGCGAAAGCCCTGCTCTGCCGGCTTCGCCTGCTTGTCCTCGGGGCTTGCGTATTTGCCGTGGCTGTTGGCTTGCCAAATTTCGAGCGCGGCATCGTTCACCGGCTTGCCGTCGCCGTCGAGCACCCTTCCCTCGATGCGCACGCGCTCGCCGGCGACGCCTTTCGGCGCCAGGTCCTCGATCACCATCCATTCCAGCCCGATCCGCAGATACGGGCCGATCGTCTGTGACGTCGTGCCGCGCAGGCTCATGGGCGGTCCTCCATCGGTGTAGCCTCGCGCCCGCGCAGCACGATGTCGAAGCGGTAGCCGAGCGCGAGCTCGGGCAGCGTGGTCTCCCAGTCGAAGGTGGAGATCAGACGGTTGCGCGCTTTCTGATCGGGCACGCAGGTGAACATCGGGTCGTACTCGAGCAGCGGATCGCCGGGGAAGTACATCTGCGTAATGAGCCGCTGGACGATCGCGGGACCGAACAGCGAAAAGTGAATGTGCGCCGGACGCCAGGCGTTGTGGTGATTGCGCCACGGGTACTCGCCCGGACGGATCGTCATGAAACGGTAGCGCCCTTCGGCATCGGTGAGCACGCGGCCCGCGCCGGTGAAATTCGGGTCGAGCGGCGCGTCATGCTGGTCGACGCGGTGGTTGTAGCGCCCGGCGGCATTTGCCTGCCAGATTTCGATCAGGATGCCGGGGAGCGGCCTTGAGTTCTCGTCCAGCACGCGGCCGCTGACAACGATGCGCTCGCCGAGCGGCTCGCCCTTGTGCTGCTTGGTGAGATCGGAGTCGGTCGGCTTGATGTCGCCGTGGCCGAATAGGGGTGCGGTGAGCTCGGAGAGAGTGTGCGGCAGAAGCACCAGCGGCTGCGTCGGTGCGCGCTTCACCGTCGATGCATACGGCGGAAAGAGGTATGGCGGCTGGGTATCCCGGTACGGCCGGCGATAAGGGGCTGGATCGGTCATGGTGTCATGGCGTCGGGTTGCTTGGCGGGTTGCGCGCGGTCGAAGGCGTCGAGCTTCATGCATTCGTCGAACACGCGCATCGCCGCCGGGTAGGGAGCGAGGTCGCAGTTGTAGCGCTTCGCGTTGAAGATCTGCGGCACCAGGCAGCAGTCGGCCATGGTCGGCGTGTCGCCGTGGCAGAACTTGCTTTTCTTGCCGCGGAGCAGATCGGCTTCCAGCTTCGCGAGGCCGTCGGCGATCCAGTGGCGGTACCACGCATTGATCTGATCATCGTTCTGGCCGAGCTGACGCTTGAGGTATTGCAGCGTACGCAGATTGTTGAGCGGATGGATCTCGCACGCAACAAGGAGCGAGAGGCTGCGCACCCGGGCCCGGCCAGGCGCATCGCGCGGAAGAAGCGCTGGGTTCGGGCGCGTCTCGTCGAGGTACTCGATGATGGCGAGCGATTGCGAAAGTTCGAGCCCGTCGGCCAGGAGAGTCGGCAGAAGCCCTTGGGGATACTTGCCGGTGTATTCCGGCTTTCGGTGCTCGCCTTTGGCGAGGTGAACGATAAGCGGCTCGTACACGAGCCCCTTCAGATTGAGCGCGATGCGGACACGGAACGCGGCGGAGCTGCGGAAGTACGTGTACAGCTTCACAATGGCGGCAGGATGTTCACCTTGAGCTCGCCGACGCCGTCGATCCCCGCGTGCAGCTCGTCGCCGGGCTTGACGGGGCCCACGCCGGCCGGCGTGCCGGAATAGATGAGGTCGCCCGGCTCGAGGGTGTAGTACTCGGAAAGGTAGGCGATCTGCTCGGGCACCGACCAGATCATGTCGCCGAGGTCGGCGCGCTGGCGCTGCTTGCCGTTGACGGTGAGCCAGATCGCCCCGCGCGCCGGGTGGCCGATCTTCGCCGCCGGCACCAGAGCGCCGCACGGCGCAGCCTGGTCGAAGTCCTTCCCGAAGTCCCATGGCCGGCCGTGGTCCTTGCCCCACTGCTGCAGGTCCCGGCGCGTCATGTCGAGACCGACCGCGTAGCCGAACACATGATCGTTGCCCCGCTTGGCGTCGATGCGCCGCCCGCCCTTTGCAAGCGCAACCACCAGCTCGGTCTCGTAGTGGTAATTCGAGGTCTTCGCGGGATAGCGCACCTCGCCCCCGCCGGGGACGAGGGTGTGCGCGCTCTTGATGAAGAAAAACGGCTGCTCGCGCCCGTCGCCGCCCATCTCCTTCTGGTGCTCGGCGTAGTTGCGACCGACGCAGAAGATGCGCCGGACCGGAAAGCTGTCGGCCGTGCCGGCGACTGGAAGGGCCGGCGGGGTCCATAGGGGGATTGCGTAACCCATGACGATCCTCGAAAAGGCGAAATTCTAGCCGCTGCGCTCAGGCGCGAACTGCGGGATTTCGCCGTGAAGTGCATGCCCGGCGGGATTCATCCGGCGTAGTCGGGGGCGACGCCGATGGTGAACTCGCCGATGCGCTCGATCCCGGCACGGATCTCGTCGCCGGGCTTCACCGGACCGACGCCTTCCGGCGTGCCGCTGAAGATCAGGTCGCCCGGGTAGAGCGTGTAGAAGCTGCTCGCGTACTCGATCAGCCGCGGAACGTCGTAGACCATGCGGCTCGTGTTCGAGCGCTGCCGCGGCTCGCCGTTCACCATGAGCCAGAGCTCGAGGTTGCCCGGGTCGGGCACCTCGTCGCGCGTGACGAGCCATGGCGCGAGCACGCTGTAAGTGTCGATCGACTTGCGAAAGCTCGGAAGCTCAGGGCCGCGCAAGGTCATGTCGAGGCCGATCGAGTAGCCGCATACATAGTCAAGTGCGCGCGCGCGGTCGACGCGGTTCGCCTCGCGGCCGATGACCACGGCGAGCTCGACCTCGTGGTCGTTGCGCCGCTCGCGAAAGCGCAGCCGGATGCCGTCGCCCGCGCCGGCGAGCGAGCTCGGCGACTTGAGAAACAGCCCCCAGTCCGCGATGGTCTTGATTTCCCGGCCGTGCGCGATACCCTGGTCGCGCTTCGCCTCGTCGATGTGCGCTTGATAATTGATCGGCGCGTTGACGATTTTGGACGGGTTGGCGACCGGCGGCCGCAGGCGCACGGCCGCGAGCGGGCGGCGCGCCGCGCGCGGCGCCAGAGCGTTCGCTTTTTCCAGCACTGCGGGGAAGTGCGCGATCAGCGCGTCGCCATGGCGGTACGGCCACTTCTGCAGCGGTATCGCGTTGAGCGCCTCGCTTACATCGAGCACCTCGCTGCCTTCCACCAGCCCGAGGCGATCGTCATCGAACCGGCAAATCTTCATCCGCCGGGAAATCGCCGCGACACGAGCACGGTGTCACCTGCCTGCACCGGCACCGGGTCGGGATGGCCTTCGAGGGTGATTTGCATGCGCCGCGCGGAGAACTTACGATGCTACCAATCGTTTGGACCCCAAACAAATTGTGCGGCCCGGACTGCTGCCCGGGCTTCTCGGCTACCGCCTGCGCCTCGCGCAGCAGG
>DATADT010000379.1:0-2021 GCA_036258355.1 Burkholderiales bacterium | reverse complement strand
CGCGTCCGCGAAGCCAAGGTCTACTGCGAAATCCACCCCTGGGACGTCGACGATGCGTTCGTGCGCCGCTTCGGCGCGCAGGGCATGATCCTCTCGGGTAGCCATCTCTCGGCCTACGACGAATCCACCGCCAAAGCGCCGAGGGCAGTATTCGATGCCGGCGTCCCGATACTCGGAATCTGCTACGGCATGCAGACCATGGCGCAGCAGCTCGGCGGGCGCGTCGAGGCGGGATCGGTGCGCGAGTTCGGGTATGCGGAGGTCCGCGCGCGCGGCCATACGCGCCTCCTCGAGGGCATCGAGGACTACCGGACGCCCGAGGGCCACGGCATGCTCAAGGTCTGGATGAGCCACGGCGACAAGGTCGTCGAGCTGCCGCCGGGCTTCAGGCTCATGGCCTCCACCGAAGCCTGCCCGATCGCCGGCATGGCGGACGAGGCGCGGCACTTCTACGGTGTGCAGTTCCACCCCGAGGTAACACACACGCGCCAGGGAGCGAAGCTTCTTCAGCGCTTCGTGCGTGAGATCTGCGGCTGCCACGGCGACTGGAACATGCCCGACCATGTTTCTGAATCAGTCGCCGTCATACGGGAAACCGTAGGGCAGGACGAAGTCATCTTGGGATTGTCAGGGGGAGTGGATTCCTGCGTCGCCGCGGCCCTGATCCACAAAGCGATCGGCGATCAGCTGACCTGCGTCTTCGTCGACCACGGGCTGCTCCGCCTGGACGAAGCGAAACAGGTCATGGACACGTTTGCGAAGCACATGCACGTCCGCGTGCGCCATGTGGACGCCTCGGCTCAGTTCCTGTCCGCGCTGAAGGGCGTCGCCGATCCCGAAGAGAAGCGCAAGATCATCGGCAGGCTTTTCGTCGACGTCTTCCAGCAGGAAGCGAAGAAGGTGAGAAACGCACGTTGGCTCGCCCAGGGGACGATATACCCCGACGTGATCGAGTCGGCCGGAGCCAAGACGAAGAAGGCGACCACCATCAAGTCCCACCACAACGTCGGCGGCCTGCCCGAGACGCTGCACCTGAGGCTGCTGGAGCCGCTGCGCGAGCTGTTCAAGGACGAGGTGCGTGAGCTCGGCCTCGCGCTCGGCCTGCCGCGCGAGATGGTGTTCCGCCATCCGTTCCCCGGCCCGGGGCTGGGCGTGAGGATTCTCGGGGAGGTGAACCGCGATTCGGTGCAGCTGCTACAGCGCGCCGACGACATCTTCATCCAGGAGCTGCACACCTCGGGCTGGTACGACAAGACCGCGCAGGCGTTCGCGGTGTTTCTGCCGGTGCGCTCGGTCGGCGTGATGGGGGACGGGCGTACCTACGAGAACGTCGTGGCGTTGCGCGCCGTGCAGACCACCGACTTCATGACCGCGGACTGGGCGCCGCTGCCGCACGAGCTGCTCGCGCGCGTTTCGAACCGGATCATCAACGAGGTGCGCGGCATCAACCGCGTCACCTACGACATCTCCTCCAAGCCGCCCGCCACGATCGAGTGGGAGTGAGAGACCTCGCCGCTGTCCTCGCGAAGGACGATGTGGTCCTCGACCTGGGCTCTGGCGATGGGCGCATTCCCATCCATGCCGCAAAGCATTTCGGTGCGCGCGGGGCATAGGCGTGGAGCTCGAGGAGAACCTCGTCAACCTCGCCCGCAGAAGCGCGGCCGCGCAGGGGGTCGCGCAACGCGCCATTTCCACGGGCGCCTGGAAGGGGACCGGCTTTATGGCAGCTCCGAAGGCTGGCCCGGCATCGAGCCGTTGCGCTGGAATGCGATCAGGGATCCGGGCTAGGAGCCGGCGTACGCGGCGTTCGCCGCCGCCGAGCGTGACCAAAGCGCGTGGCGCCAGCGGTAGCCGATGGCGAGCGTCGCCGCAAGCCCAAGGCCGGCATAGAGCACCGTGGTCGCCGGGTAGCCGAGGGTGGCGATCATCGGGCCCGCAGCGAGGAGGCCGAGCGGCAGCCCCCAGATTGCAAGCATGCGCACCCCCATCACCCGGCCGCGCATCGAGTCATCCGAGGAGCG
>DATADT010000378.1:0-1593 GCA_036258355.1 Burkholderiales bacterium | reverse complement strand
GGCCTGCGCCCTGCATCGCCTGTGCCGCGTTGAGGAAGATGTTGAACAGCACCCGCTCGAGCTCGCCGGGGCGCGCGAGCACCGTGACGCCCGGGGCGCTGCGGTAGTCGAGCTCCACGTCCTGGCCGGCGGGGCTCTGGTACAGCAGCGTGGCCGCAGCCTCGACCGCCTCGTCGACGGCGAGCGGCGCCGGCGCCTCGCCGTCGACGCGCGAGTAATCGCCGAGCTTCTTGGTGATCGCGGTGACGCGCGCGACGTTGGCCGCGATCGAGGCGAGCCCTTTTTCCAGGGTTTCGGGCGTCACGCCGCGCTTCGACTGCAGGATCTGCAGCATCGATGACACCGCGGCGAGCGGGTTCGACACTTCGTGGCATACGGACGCGAGCATGAAGCCGAGCGAGGCGAGCCGCTGAGTCTGCGCCGGGATCGGGTTCTCGTCCTTCACGCGGGCCTCAGCGAACGCTCGTTGATCGGCACGCACAGCGCCGCGGCCAGTACCGACAACGCAATGGCTGTAATCCAGACCAATTGATAGGAACCCGTCGTATCGAACACCGCCCCGCCCGCCCATGCGCCGATGAAAGCGCCGAGCTGGTGGCCGAGGAACGCGATCGAGAACAGCGTCGACAGATACTTCACGCCGAAGATCTGGCCGACGAGCGAGTTCGTGAGCGGCACAGTGCCGAGCCAGGTGAGACCGAGCACCGCGGCGAAGGCGTAGGTGCCGGCCGCAGTGAGCGGCGCGGCGATGAAGAGCCCGATGGCGAGCGCACGGATGACGTAGATCCAGGCGAGCAGCAGCCGCTTGCTGTAGCGCCCGCCGAGCGCCCCGGCGGCCGCCGAGCCCGCGATGTTGAAAAGGCCGATCACCGCGAGCGCTAACATTCCTTCGTTCGCGCTCATGCCGCGATCCACGAGATAGGCGGGCAGGTGCGTCATGACGAAGATGGTCTGGAAGCCGCAGACGAAGAAGCTTCCCGTAAGCAGCCAGAAGCCGCGGTGCTGCGTCGCCTCGGCGAGCGCCGCTGCTATGGACTGTCCGCTCTCGTGCTCCGCGGCATTGCGGCCAGCCAGCGCGGCGCCGAGGGGAACTATGAGAAATGAAAGCAGACCCAGGACCACGAGCGCGGTGAGCCAGCCATAGGCGGAGATCAGCGCCTGCCCCGAGGGCAGCATGGCGAACTGGCCGAACGAGCCGCATGCGCCTACGATGCCGACCGCGAGGCTGCGCTTCTCCGGCGCGAACGCGCGCGCCACGACCGCCATCACCACGCCGAACCCGGTGCAGGCGAGGCCGAAGCCGACGAGCAGGCCCGCGGCGACGTTGAGCGCGAGCGGCGTAGTCGAGTGCGCCATGGCGAGCAGCCCCGCGCCGTACGCGAGCCCGCCCGCGGTGAGCACGCGCCCGGCGCCGTAGCGGTCGGCGATCGCCCCCATGAACGGCATCGCGCAGCCCCACACCAGGTTCTGCAGCGCGATCGCGAACGAGAACGCCTCGCGCCCCCAGCCGAGGTCGAGCGACATGGGGCGCAGGAAAAGGCCGAAGCTCTGGCGCGTGCCGAGGGCGAGCCCGAGGATGAGTCCGCCGCAGAC
>DATADT010000377.1:0-3117 GCA_036258355.1 Burkholderiales bacterium | reverse complement strand
GCACGCCGAAGTCGTCGCGGTAGCGGCCGACGATCTGCAGGCCGACCGGCAGGCCCTCGTCGGTGAAGCCCGCGGGCACCGAGATCGCCGGGTGGGTGGTGATGGTGATGAAGTAGCAGCTCTTCATCCAGTCGAGGTAGTTGTGCAGCTTCACGCCGGCGATCTCGCGCGGATACTCCTCGTCGACCGGGAAGGGCGGCAGCTGGTTGGTCGGGCAGACGAAGAAGTCGTACTTCTCGAGGAACGTGCGCATGCGATGGTAGAGCGCGGTGCGCAGGGCTTCGGCGCGCGCGATGTCCGGGGCGGTGAGCTTGCGGCCCTCTTCGTAGTTCCAGATCACCGTATCCTTCAGCTTGTTGCGATGCTCCTTGATCAGCGCGCCGACCCGGTGCTGGTAGGTGAGGCCGCGCAGTGCTTCGAATGCCTCGGTCGCGCCGGAGAAATCGGGTGAGGCGTCCTCAACCACGCAGCCGAGGTCACTGAAAGTTTTCCGGTGCGGCTCGAGCGCGCGCGTGACTCGATCATCCATGGGTAGACCGCCGAGGTCGCGGCTCCACGCGATCCGGACCTTCTTGAAGGTTCTTTTCAGCGGCTTCAGAAAGACCGATCCCGGCTCGCTTATCGATGTCGGCGCGCGCCGGTCGGGTCCGGCCATCACCGAGAACAGGAAGGCGGCGTCGGAAACGGTGCGCGCCATCGGCCCGAGCTCGCTCAGGTTGCTCCACGGGTAGGGGTGGGGGTAAGCGGGCACGCGTCCGGTGGAAGGCCGGAAGCCGATTACGTTGCAGAAGCTGCCCGGGTTCCTGAGCGAGGCGGCGAAGTCGCCGCCGTCGGCGAAAGGCAGCATGCCGCAGGCGACCGCCACGGCGGCGCCGCCGGAGGAGCCGCCGCAGGTCCTGGAAAGGTCGTAGGGGTTGCGCGTGGCGCCGAACACTTTGTTGAAGGTCTGCGAGCCGGCGCCGAACTCGGGCGTGTTGGTCTTCCCGATGAGGATCGCTCCCGCCGCCTTGAGGCGCTCGGCGAGGATGTGATCCTCGGCGGGCACGTGGTCCTTGTAGACGAGCGAGCCCCACGTGGTGCGCACGCCTTTGGTGGCGATGACGTCCTTGATAGCGATCGGCAGCCCGGCAAAGGGTCCGGCGAACTTCTTCTTGCGGTCGAGCGCCTTTGCCGCCTGGAGCGCCTGCTCCGGCAGGAAGGTGACGATAGCGTTCACCTTCGGGTTGATGCGCTCGATGCGGGTGATGAACGCCCGCACGACCTCGGTCGCCGAGATCTTGCGGGCGCGGATCAGGCGCGCGAGCGCACGCGCCGGGGTGAAACAGAGCTCGGTGCTCAACAGCCCGAGGTGCAGCGGCCGCTGCCGTCGAACTCCATCGTCCGGCCGCTCAACGGCACGTGCACCGGCATCTTCGCCGCGTTCTGGAACGCGGCGGTCTTGCTGTTGGGTGTGAGCTTGCCACCGATGGTCGCCGGCTCATTTGCGTGCGAGGCGACCGCGGCGTTGGGCCGCACGAGCTCGTTTACCACGTAAGCCGACTCCGCCGGACCGGCGGAGAATGGGAAGCCTCCGATATTCATCACTACCAGGTTGGGCTTGTAATTGCCGCGCACGACGAGATCCTGCTCGGCCGTGATACCCGTGTCGCCTGAAAGGTAAGCCGTGAGGCCGTTAGAGAAGCGCAGCACAAACCCTCCCGGCGGTCCGACATATGCGGTAAGGCCCGCGTCGCCCAGGAGCTGGGCCTGCTCCTTCGGCAAGTAATGCGCCGGGAGACCGTTGCTGTGAACTGCCGGGACGCTCGCTACCATGACCTTTCCCACCGTGGTCTGAGCGCCGAAGCGCAGCAGGCGTACCAGCTTGCCGGGGTCGCCGCCGAGTGACTTTATCTTCGCCTGAAAAAAATAAACCATCTCGCCGCCGACGATCAGTGGCGCTTGCTTGCCCATGGCGATGTTCACAACGTTGGAATTCGGCGTAACGCGTACGGAGAAGTCGGGTTTTTGGCAAGCTCCGGCGTTCGCCGACGGCTGGATCAGGTCGCCCATATGATCGTCATGGACGTGGCTGAGGAGCACCGCGTCGATCCTGCCGAGACGCTCGTCGTTGGGGCCGCGCACGGTGCGGCCCGGGTCATAGAGGATGCGGGTGCCGTCCGGGTCCTCGAACACGAGCGCCCGGTCGAGCGGGCAGAACTCGCCGGCGTGGCTGCCGAGCGGGGTGATCTTCACTTTCGGGGCCTGCGGGTCCGGCGACAGACCGGCACAACCGGCGAACGCCAGGCTCGCGGCTGCGATGACCATCTTCTTCATCGTGTGCTCCTCCTCTGGAGCGCGATGTTACAGCAGCACGATGTCGAATTGCTCCTGGGTATAGCTTGTTTCGACCTGCACCGAGACCGGGCGGCCAATGAAATCCTGCAGCATGGCGAGCGAGGCCGATTCGTCCTCGAGCAGCAGATCGATCACCGGCTGGGCCGCGATGACCCTGAACTCGCGCGCCTTGAACGCGCGCGCTTCGCGCACGATCTCGCGCAGGATGTCGTAGCACACGGTGTGCGCGGTTCGCACCTCGCCGCGCCCGGCGCAAGTGGGGCAAGGCTCGCACAGCACGTGGGCGAGCGACTCGCGCGTGCGCTTGCGCGTCATCTCGACGAGCCCGAGCCCGGTGAAGCCGTTCAGGGTGATGCGCGTGCGGTCGCGCGAGAGCGCCCGGCGCAGCTCGTCGAGCACGGCGTTCCTGTGCTCGGCGCTCTCCATGTCGATGAAGTCGATGATGATGATGCCGCCGAGGTTGCGCAGCCGCAGCTGCCGCGCGATGGCCTGCGCCGCCTCGAGGTTGGTCTTGAACACCGTGTCGTCGAAGTTGCGGCTGCCGACGAAGCCGCCGGTGTTCACGTCGATCGTGGTCATCGCCTCGGTCTGGTCGATGATCAGGTAGCCGCCCGACTTGAGCTCGACGCGCCGCGACAGCGCGCGCTCGATCTCGGGCTCCACGTTGTGCAGGTCAAAGAGCGGCCGCTCGCCGGTGTAGTGCTCCAGGCGCGCGCGCACCTGCGGCATGTAGCGCTCGGCGAAGGCGGCGAGCTTCTGGAAGTTCTCGCGCGAGTCGACCAG
>DATADT010000376.1:0-2257 GCA_036258355.1 Burkholderiales bacterium | reverse complement strand
AGCAGCCGGCGGCGCGGTCAAGTCGGTGAAGACCACGCCGCTCATGTCGGTCGAAGAAGGGATGCAGGCGATGCGCAAGGCCGGCGGGGCCGGCTACCGCGCGCCCACCTGAGCGGCGGCCGCTTCCTGGCCGTTCCGTTGTAATGCTCCGCGCCCTGGCCCCCGAAGTGCGCGTGCGCGAGGTCTGGGCGTGGAGCATGTACGACTTCGCGAACTCGGCCTACACCACGGTCGTCATCACCGCGGTCTTCAGCGCCTATTTCGTCGGGGTCGTAGCCGAGAACAAGCCCTGGGCGACGTTCGCGTGGACCGCGGCGCTCTCGGTGTCCTACGCCGCGATCCTCTTCACCGGCCCGCTGATAGGGGCGTGGGCCGACGCGCACGCGGCGAAGAAGCCGCTGCTGCTCGCCACGACGCTCGGCTGCGTAGTGTTCACGGCTTCGTTGTATTTCGCACAACCGAGCGCTGTGGCGCTCGCCCTGGCCTTGTTGATTCTCTCCAATTACTTCTTCGGCGCGGGAGAGAACCTGATCGCCGCTTTCCTGCCGGAGCTCGCCGATTCACGCGCGATGGGGCGCGTCTCGGGCTGGGGCTGGAGCTTCGGATATCTGGGTGGCTTGGCCGCCCTGGGACTTTGTCTTGCGTACATAACAGCTTCAAAAGGAAAACCGGCAAGCGAGTTCGTTCCCGTCACGATGCTGATTACCGCGGCATTCTTCGCCCTCGCTTCGGTGCCGACATTTCTCGTCCTAAACGAACGGGCCGTGCCGCAGCCGCGCATGGACAACCCGTGGGCGCGAGTGAAGGACACCCTAAGACACGCCCGGCAATACCAGGACCTAAGGCGATTTCTACTGTGCCTGCTGTTCTACCAGGCGGGCATCACCGCCGTGGTGTCGCTCGCCGCCATCTACGCCGAGCAGGCGATGAAGTTCACCACGCAGCAGACCATCACGCTGATCCTCGTCGTCAACCTTACCGCGGCGGTCGGCGCGTTCGGCTTCGGCTACCTGCAGGACGCAGTCGGCCACGTGCGCGCGGTGGCGATCACGCTCGTGGGTTGGATCGTGATGGTCCTCATAGCAGGAACGGCCGAAGGCCCGAGTGCTTTTTGGTTAGCTGCAAACCTTGCTGGCCTGTGCATGGGATCGTCGCAGGCGGCGGGGCGGGCGCTGGTCGGCTACCTCGCGCCGCCAGCGCGCCTTGCGGAGTTCTTTGGGCTATGGGGTCTGGCGGTGAAGGCGGCCTCGATCTTCGGCCCGCTCACCTACGGCGCGGTGACGCTGATGTTCCCGGGCAACCACCGCCTCGGCATCTTCGTTACCGGCCTGTACTTCGTGATCGGGCTACTTCTGCTGCGAAGGATCGACGTCGAGCGGGGCCGGCTGGCAGCGCTCGCCAAGCCTGCGCTCGATCAAGCCGCGGGCTTCGGCAGCTAGGCCGTAGGCGCGGTTGCGCAGGTCCTTGGCGATGCCCTCGGCGTAAGTCAGCGATCTCGCGCCGCGCGTGCACGAGCTGGTCGCGAACCCGCGCGCGGCGGCGCCTGCAAATCCGGGGCCGGGCGCGAAGCTTGCAGAGAGCGCTTCACCATGAGACCGCTCGCCCTCTTAGTTCTCCTGACTGCCTTTACGACCGCGGCTCCGGCGCAGACCGGCCACAACCTGCCCGACTTCATCTCTCTCATGAAGCAGCAGGGCCCTGCGGTGGTGAACGTGATTACCAAGCGCGAGGCCGCCCGCACCACGCGCGGACCACAGGGACAGCAAGGCCAGCCGCCACCGCAGGGGCAGCCGCCCGAGGACCCGCTGCTGGAATTCTTCCGGCGCTTCATGCCCGACGCGCCGGAGCGCATGCCCGGACCCGGCCTCGGGCTCGGCTCCGGTTTCATCGTCAGCCAGGACGGCTACGTGCTCACCAACACGCACGTGGTCGCCGGCGACGGCGAGGTCACGGTGCGCCTCGCGGATTCGAAGCGCGAGTTCAAGGCCAAGGTGGTGGGCGCCGACGAGCGCACCGACATCGCGCTCCTCAAGATCGAAGCCACGGGGCTGCCCATGGTGAAGCTCGGAAAGTCGGAAAAGCTCCAGCCCGGCCAATGGGTGGTGGCGATCGGCTCGCCGTTCGGCTTCGAGAACACGATCACCGCCGGCATCGTGAGCGCCACCGGGCGCTCGCTGCCCGCGGAGACCTACGTGCCTTTCATCCAGACCGACGTCGCGGTCAACCCCGGAAACTCGGGCGGCCCGCTCATCAACCT
>DATADT010000375.1:0-3740 GCA_036258355.1 Burkholderiales bacterium | reverse complement strand
CGCGCGCATCCGCCTCGCGCTCACCCACACCGCGCCGATGGCGGCGTACCGCGGCGCCGGTCGGCCCATCATGTCCTACGCGCTCGAGCGCCTGGTGGAGCACGCTGCCTTCGAGCTCGGCATCGACCCGGCCGAATTCCGGCGCAAGAGCTTCATACCGAAGGACAAGTTCCCTTACCGCATCGCCGCCGGCTTCGAATACGACTGCGGCGATTTCGCGGGCGTGATGGAGAAGGCGCTTCAAGCCTCTGCCTGGAGCTCGTTTGAAAGGAGAAAACAGGAGGCCGCTCGGCGCGGAAGGCTGCGCGGCCGCGGCATGTCCACCTACATCGAGGCCACGGGCGCAGGCTTCGCGCCGCAGGACCAGGTCGAGATGCACTGGAACGCTGAAGGTGGCATAACCGTCTACGCCCCGACCCACAATCACGGCCAGGGCCACGAGACCGTGTTCGCGCAGGTCGTCGCGCGCGTGCTCGGCATCCCCATGGAAAAGATCGCCTTGCGCACCGCCGGGGCGGATTTCTACATCACCGGCAACGCGACCGGCGGCTCGCGCTCGCTCGCGGCGGTGGGGAGCGTAATCATGCTGGCGGCGCGCGAGATGGTGAAGAAAGGCATGGACCTCGCCGCGGAGAAGCTCGAGGTGGCCGCGGCCGACATCGAATTCGTACAAGGACGCTACCGGATCAAGGGCACGGATCGCTCCGTGGCGATCGTCGATCTCGCAAAAGGCGGTGCGCTCGATCTCGCGTACCAGAACAAGTTCGGGTCATGCTTTCCTAATGGCTGCCACATCGCCGAAGTCGAGATCGAGCCCGAGACAGGGATCGCGGAGATCGTCTCCTACGTGGCGTGCGACGACGCCGGCAACATCATCAACCACCAGATCGTCGAGGGGCAGGTGCAGGGCGGCCTGACGCAGGGCGCGGGGCAGGTGTTCACCGAGCTCGCGGTCTACGACCGCGGCGGCCAGCTCCTCACCGGAAGCTTCATGGACTACGCCATGCCGCGCGCCGGGCTCGTGAGCGGCATCAAGCTGCTCGAGCATGCGGTGCCGACCAAGCTCAACCCGCTCGGAGCGAAGGGCGTCGGCGAAGCCGGTGTCACCGGCTCGATGCCCGCCCTGATGAACGCGGTTGTCGATGCGCTGCGCCAGGCCGGCGTGCGCAGCTTCGAGATGCCGGCCACGCCGGCGCGCGTGTGGGAGGCGATCCGCGAGGCGGGCCGGTAGTGCGGCGAAGCAGCGAGCGGATTCTTACCACGCACGTCGGAAGCCTCATCCGGCCGGACCGGTTGCTGCCTTTCATCCGTGCGAAGCAAGACGGCCAGCCGTACGACGAGGACGCCTACCGGCAATGCCTGGCGAGCTCGGTGGAAGAGGTGGTGCGCCGGCAGGCGGCCGCGGGCATCGACGTGCCGAGCGACGGCGAGTTCGGGAAATCGATCAGCTGGTCGCAGTACGCGCTCGAGCGCCTGAGCGGCTTCGAGCGCCGGCCGCTGAAAGATTCGGCGAGCACTGCGCGCGGCGCCGACCGCGCCCGCTTCCCCGAGTTCTATGCCGAGCTCGACAGCGCGAGCGGGCCGCCGGCTACCGCGCTTGCTTCGGTCGGGCAGGCGGTATGCGTCGGGCCGATCCGCTACACCGGCCAGGCCGAGGTGCAGCGCGACATCGCGAACTTCCAGGCGGCGCTTGCGCGGGCCGGGGTCGCCGAGGGATTCCTCCCGGTGGCGGCGCCCGCGAGCGTGATTCCCGATCGCAAGAACGAGTACTACGCGAGCGATGAGGGGACGCTGGAAGCGATTGCAGAAGCGATGCGCGTGGAGTATCGCGCCATCGTCGATGCGGGCCTCCTCCTTCAGCTGGACGACGCGCGTGCCGCGGTCACCTACGACCGGATGGTGCCGCCCGCGACCTTCGCGGACTACCGGCGCTGGCTCGGGCGCCAGGTGGAGGCGATCAACCGCGCGACCGACGGCATCCCGGCCGAGCGTATCCGCTACCACGTATGCTGGGGCAGCTGGCCCGGACCGCACACCACCGATGTACCGCTGAAAGGCATCGTGGACCTCATCCTGCGCGTCCGCGCCGGCGCCTACCTGATCGAAGCCGCCAACCCGCGCCACGAGCACGAGTGGCGCGTGTGGGAGAAAGCCAAGCTACCGGAGGGAGCCGTGCTCGTTCCAGGGGTCATCAGCCACGCCACGAACGTCGTCGAGCACCCCGAGCTGGTCGCCGAGCGCATCGTGCGCTTCGCCCGCCTCGTCGGACGGGAGAACGTCATCGCGGGCACCGACTGCGGTTTTGCGCAGGGGCCTTTCCACCGCCGCGTCCACTCGTCGATCATGTGGGCCAAGCTGGAAGCGCTCGCCGAAGGCGCGCGCCTGGCGACGCGGGAACTCTGGAATTAGCGACTACTGCCGTGGAATTGCGAGCTACGCGGCCCTGAGGTCGCGCCAGCGCTTCCCGTAGCCGCCTTCGATGGCTTGCAGGCGCCCGCGCAACGCGCCGAGCGCCGACTGGATGCTGCCTCGGAGGCTCTCGACGTCGCGGCTTTCGGCCTCGGAATACAGGTCCTTCGCGTATTGCACCAGGTTGTCGATCAGCTCCTGAGCTTCGCTATCGTCCATGAGGAGCAGCGCGGCCCAGCACATGCGCCGGAACTCGAGCAGGGCGTCATCGTCGTCGCGTCCGCCGTGCGACTTGGCGAGCACCGCCTCCATTCCGGCGAGCGCGCCGCGGATTCTCTCGAGGTGGCCGTGCGTGATCACGATGTACATGTTTCCACCGACCCCACGCCTTGCACAACTACGTTCACAGCTTTTTGCTGGCCGAGCGTGACGAATTTCACCCCCGCGGCTTTCCCGCAACGCTCGAGCGCCGCGGCGTCGCCGTCAGGCGACATGGCGGACGTTGCAGGTCGTCTCACGCGCCGCGCCGGGCACTAGCCCGGCGCGACTACTTGCGGGAATGCGAGGCGAAGAAATCGCAGATCAGCGCCGTGGCATCGAGGCGCCGGCCGTCGAAGAATTCGAAAGCCGGATCGCCGCCGCTCCAGGCGTGGCCGAGGCCCGGAATGGTAACGAGGCGGGCGGCAAGGCGGCGGCCGGCGTAGTAGTCGGCTGCGAGATAGTCCGAGACGCGCGGCTGGAAAGGACGCACTTGCGCCGGGGGCAGCGCCGCACCGGCGGGCAGTTCTCCGACCGCCAAGCCGTTGAAGAGGAGGAACTGTCGCACGAGGTACACCGAGTTCACGGCCGCCACGCTGCCGTCCGCGGCCCCGTGGATTATGAGTGCGGGCACGCGCGCCTTGTCGTGCGCCTTGGCACGCGCCTCGATCGCCAGCGCGTCGGTTGCGGCACGCGGCCCTTCGACCATAGCCAGCGCCGCATCGTGGGCGTCCGTGGCCGCGCCGCAGGCCACGCTCGAATGGGCCGCCGCCGCGGCGAAGAGCTGCGGCTCGCGCAAGGCGAGAGTCGCGGCCAGCGTACCTCCCGACGACAAGCCGCCGACGTAGATTCGACGCCTGTCGACGCGGAACTTGTCGATCACCTCGGCCGTCTGAGCGGCCACGATCGCCACCTCACCCGCGCCGGCGGCAGTGCGCCGGTCGAACCAGTTCCAGCAGCGCTCCGAATTCGCCAAGCGGCTCTGGCGCGGAAGCAGGACGATAAAGCCGCGCGCGTCCGCAAAGCGCGCGATGCGCGTACCGGCCGCGAACGCCTCGGGGTCCTGGCGGCAG
>DATADT010000374.1:0-3928 GCA_036258355.1 Burkholderiales bacterium | reverse complement strand
GCGATCCAGCTGCCGAACAGCCGCCAGGGCGAATCCGAGGCCGACCAGATCGGCATCGAGCTCGCCGCGCGCGCGGGCTACGACCCGAAAGCGGCTGTCACGCTGTGGCAGAAGATGGGCAAGCTCGGCGGCGGGAAGAGTCCGGAATTCCTTTCCACGCACCCCTCGCCCGAGAACCGCGCTGCGCGGCTCGCGGAGCTCGGCACGCAGGTGCAGCCGCTCTACGAGGCGGCCAGGGCCGGCAAGCCTACCGACACGCCCAAGCTCATCACCTTCCCACGCAAGTGATCCGGCAAGCCTGGCGCCGCGCGCTTTCGTTGTGCGGCGTGGCGTTGCTCGTCTCGGGTTGCGCCGCGATGCGCAGCTACGACGCCGAGCTCTACGTCACGCTGGAGCGCGCCTCGAGCGGCGCGGTCGACGAGGCGATCCGGCTGCTCGAGTCGAACAACACCAAGGGCGACAAGGATCTCCTCTACTACCTCGAGCTCGGCATGCTGCAGAGGCTCGCCGGCCGCTACCCGGAAAGCCAGAAGGCCTGGAAGAGCGCGGCGGCGCGCATCGAAGCCCAGAGCGCGGGCGGATTCATCGAGGCCACGAACTTTGTGCGCGGCGTCTCGAGCTATGTCGTGAGCGACAAGCTGCGCACCTACCCGGGCTACGACTACGAGAAGGTGATGCTCCTCACGTACATGGCGCTCAACCACGTCGCGACGGGCGACTTCGACGGCGCACGCGTGGCGATCAAGCAGGCGCACGAGCTCGAGGCGCAGATCGCCGAGGCGAGGGCCAGGCAGTACGCCGAAGTGGAGGAGTCGGCGCGCACGCGCGGCGCGCGCACCAGCTTCAAGGAGCTGAACGGTTACCCGATCGAGACCATCGACACGCCGGAGGTCAAGGCGCTGCGCAACGGCTACCAGAGCGCGCTCTCGCACTATGTCGCCGGATTCATCTACGAGGCGCTCGGCGAGCCGAGCCTAGCCGCGCCGGGATACCGGCTCGCGAACGAGCTGCAGCCCGGCCAGCCGCTGCTGGAAGATGCGCTGCGCGGGCTCGACGAACGCGGCGCCGGTGCGCACAACGACGGGACTACCGACGTGCTGTTCATCGTCGGCAGCGGATCGGCGCCCGCGATCCAGTCGCGCGAATTCCTGCTGCCGGTGTTCGTCGACAACCGCATGCTGCTCATCGCCAACGCCTTCCCGGTGATGAACACCACCTCGTGGACTTCCGTGCCGAGCGAGGTGACGCTCGACGGGCAAACCTATCCTGCGGCGCGCATCACGAGCATCGACCTCATGGCGCGCCGGCGCCTGATGGACGACATGCCGGCCATCATGCTGCGCGCCACGATCCGCTCGACGCTCAGCGCGACGCTGCAATACCAGGCTCAGCGCGCCGCCGACCGCGAGCACTCGGCGGCGATGGCGATCGCCGCCGGCATCATCACCACGGGCTCGGTCCTGCTCGCCTCCGCCGACGACCGCACCTGGCGCGCGCTGCCCTCCGACGTGTCGATCGCCCGGGCGCGCGTGCCGCGCGGTGTGCACACGGTCACGCTGCACACGGCGGAGGGCGCGCGCAGCGTCTCCGTCGCCGTTTCCGGACGTTACGCGGTGGTAGACTTGCGCCTGCTGCGCTACCAGCTTTTCGTGAGCGCTCCGACGCTGAGCGCAGAGCGTTGAAACAGGGAGGTCAGGATGAAACCCGCGCTCCTCATCGCCGCCATTGCCGCTGCCGCGCTCGCCGCCGGCTGCGGCACAAAGAAGGGCTTCGAGAAGCCTGGCTACGCTTTCGGCTGCCCGATCGGCGAAACCAAGGTGAGCTCGATGGACGACCTCGTCAAGGCGAAGGTGCAGAGCGAGGGACGGCGCACCACCATCCAGGCGACCGAGATGCGCTGCTCGCAGGCGGGCGACCTGATGCGCATCGACGCCAACCTGAACAACGACAGCCGCAGCCTGAAGCGCATCGCGTACAAGTTCCGCTGGATCGACCGCGAGGGCATGCGCGCCTGGGAAGAGGAGCCCTGGAAGCCGCTCATGATGTACGAGAACTCCAACCTCGTGATCAACACGATTTCCCCGACCAACAAGGCGGCGGATTTTCGCCTCATTCTTAGGAGCGAGGAATGAGCTCCCGGATCCTGGTCGTCCTCGCCGCCGTCGCGCTTGTCGGCGGCTGTGCCAAGGAGCAGACGCGCTACGGCGACGAGCGCGGGGTCGAGACCGTGACCAATCAGTTCGGCTCCACCGACCTGCAGATGATGGCCGAGTCCATGGCGCGCTCGATGCTCCAGGCGCCGGTGATTGCAAGCTCGAACCTCCCCGTCGTGACCGTGCAGGAAGTGAGGAACAAGACGAGCGAGTACATCGATACCCGCGCCATCACCGACAGCATCCGCGCCGAGCTCCAAAAGGGCGGTCGGGTACGCTTCGCGGTGGACCAGGCCGGCATGAACCAGCAGGTCGACGAGCTCAAGCGTCAGCAGAGCGAGCTGTACGCGAAGGACACCGCGGCCGAGATGGGCCAGATGGCGGGCGCGCAATACCGGCTCGAGGGCAACATCGTCTCGATCGTCAAGCAGGTAAGGGATACGAAAGATGTCTACTACAAGCTGAACCTGCAGCTGTGGAACATCCGCAACGGGCTGCTGGAATGGTCCGACGAGAAAGAGATCCGCAAGACCACCACGAGAGGCTGATTTTCATGAAGCGCAAGTACGGAGCCGCGCGCGCGCGCGAGACCCTCGCCGAGCAGAGAATGCGCGAGCGCGCCGCCGAGATGCACGACAACAGCCAAAACTTCGGCTCACAGTGCAAGATGGGCTCGCCCACACGCGGCAAGCGCCGCGGGCGCGCCTACAAGGCCGCCTACCGCCGGTAAAAAAAGCGGGGCCGGACCCGACGAATCGGAATCCGACCCCGGAAAAGGCCTACCGCTCGAGCCGGAAGAAGTTTCGGTTGAACCAGCCGACGAGGGCCTCGGTGTCCTGGCTCGAGAGCTTGCCGAAGTGCCGCTCGACTTCCTTCCTGAGGTGCGAGATCGACTTGATGCGCGGCAGCGGCAGCAGGTCTCCGCTTGCGAAGGCGCTCGGGGCCATGTTGAGCAAGGCCGTCAGGTTCGGTGCGTTCGGCGCCATGCATTCAGCCTAACGCCGCGACCTTGCCGGCGGATGACCCGATTCAAACTTTGACAGACGCCGGGCGTGACAGAACAGAAACACTCGGCGACAGAGCGGCAATAAGGCGGATACCGCCGCAGGGCAGCATTGCGATCCTTTGTTAAGGAGGTTCGCCGCAATGCTGCTCGAATGGGTCGACTACTACTCGCTCATCTTCCTCGCGCCGTTCCTGGCGCTCGAGTTTTTCTGGCGCGCGCGCCGCTACGAGGCGCCGCGCGGCTGGCGCCTTCGCGCCGCCGCGGTATCGGCCGCGGTGTTCGGCGTCTCGCTCGCGGTCGGGCGCGCCTGGGGGGCGGTGCTCCCCTCGTGGAGCCTCGTCGACGGCGCAGCGCTCGGCACCTGGGGCGGGGCGCTCGCCGGGATCGTGGTCTACGAGTTCCTGCACTACTGGTATCACCGCTTCGCGCACGAGTGGAACTGGCTCTGGCGCCTCGGCCACCAGATGCATCACAGCGCGGAGAGCGTGGATGCTTTCGGCGCCCTGTACCTGCATCCGCTGGATGCGGCGCTCTTCACCACCTGGGCGGTCATCGCCTTCTATCCGCTGCTTGGGCTGACGCCCGAGGCTGGCGCCATCGCGGCTGCGTTCCTGGCGTTCAATGCCGCCTTCCAGCACGCGAACATCCGCACGCCGCACTGGCTCGGCTACCTCGTGCAGCGGCCCGAAAGCCACGGCATCCACCACGGCCGGGATATCCACCGCTGGAACTATTCCGACCTGCCGCTCTGGGACATGGTGTTCGGCAC
>DATADT010000373.1:0-10508 GCA_036258355.1 Burkholderiales bacterium | reverse complement strand
GCAAGGTGCGCGCGTTCTACAACATCTGCCCGCACCGCGGCAACACGATCCTGTACGACCCCTCGGGCAACGCCAAGCGCATGACGTGCATCTTCCACCAGTGGTCGTTCGACGTGCGCGGCAACTGCGTCGACATCTCGCGCGCCGAGCAGGGCTACCAGGAGCGCTTTCGCAAGGAGGACGCGTCGCTGCGCGAAGTGAAGTGCGAGGTTGCCTTTGGTGGCTTCGTCTGGGTGAACCTGACGGACGACTGCGTCTCGCTGCGCGATTTCGTGGGGGGCGCGATGGAGATCCTCGAGCCCTACATGGTGCAGCCTATGGAGGTGTTCCACTACCACCGAGCGCGCGTGCGCACGAATTTCAAGCTGTGGCACGACACAAACAGCGAGTTCTACCACGACTACCTGCACTACTTTAACCGCATCACCGGCATGATGCAGCCGGGCTACTTCGACCGGAAGTACACCGGCTTCCCGAACGGCCATGCAACCGTCGGCTCGATGCAGATCCAGTACGACAAGTACGAAGGCTCGAAGGAGCGCGCGGTCGGCTGGCCCGGCCTCGCGCGCGGCGGCTGGTACATGGTCGATCTCTTTCCCGGCATGACGTACAACCTGCGCACCTCGGTGATGCGCATCGATGTATCGATCCCGCTCGGCCCGAACGAGGTACTGATCGAGTTTCGCGGGATGGGGTTGAAGTCGGACACCGCGGAAGAGCGCCGGCAGCGCGTGTTCGACCACAACATGATCTGGGGGCCGTTCGGCCGCAACCTGCACGAGGACTTGCTCGGCGTGCACGGCCAGGGTCGCGCGATGCGCCGCGGCACCGACAGCCGCTGGGTTCTCCAGGGGCGCGAGGAGAACAACACGATCCACGACGAGGTCGGGATGCGCCACTACTATGCCGAGTGGTCGCGGCGCATGGGGCGGCCGGCCTACGATCCTTACCGGGAAGGCAAGCCCGAGCCGGTCCGGGCTGCGGCATGACATGAAGACCGAACAACGGCAGGCGATCGAGGAGCTGGTCTACCGCTCCTGCCTCGCGCTCGACGCAAGGGACTACAAGGCGTTCCTCGCGCTGTGCGACGAGGACTTCCGCTACACCATTTCCACCTACAGCCCCGAGATCCGCAAGGAAATGGTGTGGCTCGACCACGACCGCAAGGGCATGGAGACACTGTTCACCAACCTGCCGCGCCACAACAGCGACCACTCGCCGCTGACGCGGCACGCGACGGTTTACACGGTGGAGGAAAAAGGCGCTGGCGCCGAGGTGGTCTCTGCCCTGCAAGTGTTCAAGACCGAGCTGGATGGCGGCGCGACCGAGCTGTTCGCGGTCGGACGCTTCCACGACACGGTGAAGCTGAACGGCGACGGCCCCAGGCTCGCGCGCCGGGTCGTGCGGCTCGACACGCGGCTCCTCGGCTACGGGTACCACATCCCTTTCTAGAGAGATGCGGATCCAAGTGAATGCGCGCAACCGGGGCTACGAGTTCGATGCCCTTCCCGGCGAGCGCATCCTTTATGCCGGGCTGCGCGCCGGCATCGACCTGCCCTACGAGTGCGCGACCGGCACGTGCGGCACCTGCAAGGCGAAGCTCGTCTCGGGCCGCGTGGCCGACCGCTGGCCCGGTGCGCCCGGCAAGAAGCATGTAAAGCCGCAGGCGAACGAGTTCCTCATGTGCCAGTGCGCCGCGGACGAGGCGCTCGAGCTCGAGGTTTCCAACTTCGTCTACCCGGTGGAGCCCGGTGCCTGCGTGCCGCAGGCGTGCAGCGGCACGGTGCGCAAGGTGCGCCCGCTGACGCACGACGTGATGCGATTCGCGCTCGAGCTCGATCGGGTGCGCGACTTCGACGCCGGCCAGTTCGCGCTGCTCGCGCCCGAGGGCATCGAGGGGTACCGCGCCTACTCGATGTGCAACTACGAGCACGGCGCGCGCAGCCTGGATTTCGTCGTCAAGCGCAAGCCCGACGGCGCGTTCTCCGAGTGGCTGTTCGCCGCCAGCCGCGAAGGCGCGCGGCTCGAGGCTTTCGGCCCGCTCGGCAAGGCCACTTTCGAGCCCGGGCTGAGCAAGAACCTGCTGTGCATCGCCGGCGGCTCGGGCATCGCCGGCATGATGTCGATCCTCGCGCGGGCCGAGGCCGCAAGCTATTTCGAGCGCCACAAGGGCTGGGTGTTCTTCGGCGTGAGGACGATGAAGGACGCTTTCTTCCTCGACGAATTGAGCCATTTCAATGTGGCCGTGACGGTCGCCCTGTCCGAAGAAGACGCTCCTCGGAATAGCGAGTGGCCCAGGCTCAGGTTCGAACGAGGTCTGGTGCACGAGGTGGCGAAGCGCGCGATGACCGGCAGGTACCAGAACGTGCGCGCCTACGTCGCCGGCCCGCCGCCCGCGGTGGACGCGGCGATTCGCGTGCTGCTGCTCGACGCGAAGCTCACCACCGACAACATCCGCTACGACAAGTTCAGCTGATGGCGAAGCACATGGTCTGCCGCGTGGCCGACGTCCCGGAAAACACCCTCAAGGAATGCGAGGCCGAGGGCGGGCTCAAGCTCGTGGTGGTGAACGCGGGCGGCGAGTTCATCGGCTTCCAGGCTATGTGCCCGCACCAGGACGTGCCGCTGTGCGAGGGCCTGTTCGACGGCCAGACGCTCACCTGCCACATGCACCTCTGGCAGTGGGACGTGCGCAGCGGCGCCCCGCTCGGCATCGCGGAAGCGCCGCTGCAGCGCTACCCGCTCGCGCGCGAGGGCGACGCGCTGTACCTGGGCGGGGAAAGCACGGCGCTCGACGTCGGCGAGCTGTTCAATGGCTTGAATTCGTCCACCCTGGAGAAGTTGGCGACCCTGGCGAAGCGGGACAGCCATCCCTCGGGCGCCGTGCTGTACCGTCCCGGCGACCCGGCCGAGGACTTCTTCGTCCTCGACTCCGGGCGCATCGAGTTTTTGCTCGGCCGCGGCGACCGCGCCGCGCCCGGCGGCTTCATGCTGAGGAAGGGTGAAGTGTTCGGCTGGGCGGCGCTGCTCGAGGGCACGCCCGCGCGCATCGCGAGCGCGCGCTGCCTGGAGGATTCGTCGGTGCTGCGCATCAACGGCAAGCGCGCCCTCGCGGTACTGGAGGGCGATCCGGCGGCGGGTTTTGTGGTCATGCGCCGGCTGGCGGCGCTGATCGCGCGTTATCTTGCATCATCCGGAGCAAGGTGAAGGACAAACGAGGACAGAGGAGGCAGACATGAACAGGCGGCATTTCATCGCAGCAGCAATCGCGGCGGCGCTGAGCGGCGGGGCGCTGGCGCAGGACTACGGCAAGCCGGGCGGACCGGTCACCGTGGTCGTCGGCTACCAGCCGTATTACACGCAGTCGTGGTCCGGCGTGGTGATGCGCGGCAAGAAGTTCTACGAGAAGTACCTGCCGAAAGGCTCGAACGTGGAGTTCCAGATCGGCCTGCAGGGCGCGATCATCGTGAACAACATGCTCGCCGGCAAGCAGCACATCGGCTACATGGGCGACATGCCGTCGATAGTCTCGACCACGAAGCAGGAGGTGGCCGACGTCAGGCTGGTGGCGAACCTGGGCCTGGGCTACGACCAGTGCAATATCTTCCTCGCGCGCAACGACGCGCCCAAATTCCAGGACGCGACTCAGGCCTTAAGGTGGCTCGACGGCAAGACGGTTGCCGTGCCGAAGGGCTCGTGCACCGACCGCTACGCCCAGGCGACCTTCAAGAAGCTCAACATCAACCCGAAGGAGTACCTGAACCAGAACATCGAGGTAATCACCTCCAACTTCCGCGCCGGCAAGCTCGACGCGGCGGTGATCTGGGAGCCGACCGCCTCGCGCCTGGTGCAGGAGGGTCTCGCGCGCCGCATCGCCTCCGGCGCGAGCGTGCAGGAGAACGATGGTGGCTTCCTCGCCATGCGCGCCGATCTCATCAAGCAGCGGCCCGACATCGTGAAGGCGTGGCTGCAGGCCGAGCTCGACGCGCAGCTCTTTCTCGCCGACCCGAAGAACCACGCCGAGGTGGTGAAGATGGCGAAGGAGCAGACCACTGGCTTCGGCGAGCGCGTGCTGTGGTATTCGCTGTACGGCACCTATGACCAGGCGGCAGGCGGCCACGCGGTGCGCAATTACCTGCACTACGGTTTCACGCCCGAGACGCGCGAGTTGCTCACGCGCGCGACCACGTTCTTGCACTCGATCAAGAGCATCAACACTCCGACGATGCGGCCCGAGGCGATAGAGTCGAAGTGGACCGAGGAGATCCTGAAGGAGCGCGGCCTGAAGGCGCCGATAGGCGAGGTGAGGGCGCTGCCGGACTCGCAGGCGCCGAAGGGCTGATGGCAGCGGCGATTCCCGTCGGCTCGGCCGACGACGCGGTCGCCGCTTTGCGCGAGAGCACGCCGTTCGGGGAGGCTCCCGGTGCGCTGCTCGCGCGCATAGCGGCGATCGCGCGCCCGGCGCGCTACGGCGCCGGCGAGCGCATCTATACGGCGGGCGACCCGGCCGACGACATCTTCGTGGTGCTGTCGGGGCGCGCGGACCATGTGTTCGCGTCCGCGGTCGGCGCGCGCGAGCCGCTCAAGCGCGTGAAGCGCGGCGGGGTGTTTGGCTGGGCGGGGCTCCTGCTCGGGCAGACGAAGCGCCTCGCCACGGTGACTGCAGCCGAGCCGACCGAGGTGCTGCGCATCGACACCGAGGCGCTGGTCGGCGTGCTCGAGTCCGAGCCGCTCGCCGGCGGCCACGTCATGGATCGCTTCGTCGCCATGATCCAGCGCGAGTTCACCGTGCCGGCCGTGCTCGCGCAGGTGCGGCGCCTCGCCGGGCCGGTCACCGAGGAGATGTCGCGCCTCGCGCTCACGATGTATCGGCTCTCGCTCTGGCTGAAGAGCCCGCGCCCCTACCTGATGCTGGTCGGCTTCGCGCTTTTTCTCGGCTTCTGGTACCTCGCGGTCGAGGTGTGGAAGCTGCCGCGCTTCCGCGAGATGCCGGGCGTCACCTCGGTGGTGAAGGAATGGCTGTCGCCGAACCCGACCTACGGCCTCTCGGTGTACACCGAGGAGTATTACCAGCACATCCTGGTCTCAATCTGGCGCGTGACCAAGGCCTTCTTCCTCGCCACGGTGCTCGGGGTGAGCTTCGGGCTGCTGCTCGGCTGGTCGCGCGCGTTCAAGGAATACGTGTTCCCGGTATTCGAGACGCTGCGCCCGATTCCGATCCTCGCCTGGGTGCCGCTCGCGATCGTGATGTTCATCGCCACCGAATCCGCTGTGGTGTACCTCGCGTTCCTCGCTTCGTTCTTCGCCACCGCGCTCAACACCATGCTCGGCGTGGAGTCGATCGACGAGTCCTACATCCGCGCCGCGAACTGCCTGGGCGCGAGCCGCTGGCAGGTGTTCCGTCACGTCATCATCCCGGGTGCGCTACCTTTCATCTTCACCGGCCTGCAGATCTCGGTCGGCGTGTCCTGGTTCTCCCTGGTGGCCGCCGAGATGGTCTCCGGGCAGTACGGCTTGGGCTACGTCATCAACACCTCCTACATGATGGTGCGTTACCCGACCATCATCATCGGGATGGTGACGCTCGGCATCGTCGGTTACGCCACGAGCGCGATGGTGCGCATCGCCGGCGACTACCTGATGGAATGGCGCGTGCGCGAACTGGCCCTCGCCGAGCGATGACCAGAGGACACATCGTCATCGAGGACGTGGTCAAGGTCTATGACCCGGAGGGCGCTGCGGTCATGGCGGTGGACCACTGCTCGCTCGAGATCGAGCCGGGCGAGATCTGCATGATCGTCGGCCCCTCGGGCTGCGGCAAGACGACGCTGCTCAACGCCATCGCCGGTTTCCACGAGATCACCTCCGGGCGCATCGTCATGGATGGCGAGGTGCTGTGCTCGAGCGAGAAGCCGAAGTCGATGCCCGGGCCCGACCGCATCGTGGTGTTCCAGAACGGCGCGCTTTTCCCCTGGAAGTCGAACCTCGAGAACGTGATCTTCGGCCCGGTGATGCAGGGCAAGCTCGGCCGCAAGCCGGCGATCGACAAGGGCCGGGCGATGATGGCTGACGCCGGGCTCTCGGGGGTAGAGCACAACTACCCGGGCGAGGTGTCCTCGGGCATGCGCCGGCGCGTCGAGATCGTGCGCGCGCTGATGAACGACCCCAAGGCGCTGCTGCTCGACGAGCCCTACCGCGCGCTCGATTCGCTGACGAAGAGCGTGATGCACGAGGCGCTGCTCGAGATCTACTACAAGAACAAGGTGACGATCTTCTTTATCACCCACGACCTCGAGGAGGCGATCTTCCTCGGCCACCGCGTGGCGATCATGACTACGCGGCCGTGCAAGCCGAAGAAAGTCCTGGCGGTCGACATCCCGCACCCGCGCGACTACAGCGTGCTCACCTCCAAGCGCTTCCGCGAGCTCATCGAGGAGACGAACGATGCGGTGCACGAGGAGGCGCTCAAGGCCTTCCAGGCCGGGGAAAAAGAAGGATGAAGAAATTCCTGTCCAGCCCGGCTTTCTGGCGCGGCGCCGTCTCGATCGTGGTTTTCATCGTGCTGTGGGAGATCGGCGCGCGCTCGAAGCAGTGGATGGCGCCGGAGTTCTTCGCGCCGTTCAAGGAAATGCTCGGCGTCATGGGCTTCAAGAAGGACTACCTGCCCTGGATCGGCGCGGTACCGGCTCCTTCCAAGGTCCTGGCCTCGTGGCTCGGGGTGCTCGCGCAACCGGGCTACTGGCAGAGCTGGTACATGAGCTTCTTCCGCGTCATGAGCGGCTTCATCGCCGCGATGATCATCGGCATCCCTTTCGGCCTCGCGCTCGCGGTGAGCCGCGCCGCCCACGGCATCGGCTTCCCGGTGTTCGAGGTGCTGCGGCCGATCCCGCCGCTCGCGTGGGTGCCGGCCTCGATCATCTTCTGGCCGACGCAGGAGCTCGCCATCACCTTCATCACCTTCCTCGGCGCCTTCTACACCATCGTCATCAACGTGCTCGGCGGCGCGCGCTCGATCGACGTGCGCTACTTCCAGGCGGCGCAGTCGATGGGCTCGTCGCGCTGGGACATCTTCCGCCGCGTCATCCTGCCGGGCACACTGCCCTCGATCGTGCTCGGCTCGGCGGTCGGCATGGGCATCACCTGGGAAGTGGTGGTCGCCGCCGAGATGATCTCGGGCGGCGGCAGCCAGCAGGCCGGGGTCGGCGGCGGCCTCGGATTCTTCATCTGGAACTCGTATGTCGGCGGCTCCTACGAGCAGATCGTGGTCGGCATGATTTCGATCGGGATCGCGGGGTTCGTCTCCAGCGAGTTGCTGCGCTGGGGCGGCCGCTACGCTACGCCATGGCTGAAAGCGCGATAAGACCCAAGATTATCCCGGGCGAGATCCGGGTCGAGAACGTCAGCAAGTCCTACGGCGCGATCCATTTCCGCAAGGAGGTGGTGCACAACTGTTCCTTCACCATCGAGCGCGCCAAGCTCACGGTCATGGTGGGGCCGTCGGGCTGCGGCAAGAGCACGCTGATCCGCCTGCTCGCCGGCTTCGAGCAGCCTACCGAGGGTGAGATCCTCCTCGACGGCGCGCCGGTCACCGAGCCGAGCCGCGACCGCCTCGTCGTGTTCCAAGAGACTGCGCTCTTTCCGTGGATGACCACTTGGCAGAACATACTCTACGGCCCGCGCGCCCGAGGCGAGCTCACGCGCGAGACGCTCGAGTTCGGCGAGTTCCTGATCCACAAGGTCGGCCTGCAGGAGTTCCGCGACAAGTATCCGGGCCAGCTCTCGGGCGGCATGCAGCGCCGCGCCGAGCTCGCGCGCGCCATGATCAACAACCCCAAGGTCATGATTCTCGACGAGCCGTTCCGCGGCCTGGACGCCATGACCAAGGAATTGATGTGGGAGTACTACTCGCGCCTCTACGAGGAGAACCGCCGCACCAACTTCTTCGTCACCACCGACATCGACGAGGCGGTGTTCCTCGCCGACCGCATCCTCGTCATGTCCAACATCCCGACCCAGGTGCGTGCGGTGATCGAGGTCGACCTGCCGCGCCCGCGCAGGCTCGCCGACCTCGTCGAGAGCGACCGCGCCAACGACATCAAGAAGCAGGCGCTCTCCATCCTGCACGCCGAGGCGATGCGCTCGTTCTCGCGCGGCTCCAAGGCCGCCGCCGACTTCGTCGACGCCTACCTCAAGCGCGCCCGCCGCGCTTGATGGAGGTTCTCCTCACCAAGCCCGTCGTCGTCACGCTCGCGATCATGGGCGCGGTGCTCTCGACCGCGGCCTCCTTCCTGCAGACCCGCGGCTACGTAAGCGAGAGGACCGGAAAGGGCATCAACTACGCCGGCTACGGCGTGATGGCGGTCAGCATGCTGCTCTTCGCGCTCGCCGGGCTGCTCCGGTAGCTAGCGCGCCAACACGATGTAAACCGCGAGCAGCAGCCCGAGCGCGGCGACCACGAGGCTGGTGACAACCGAAAGGTTCAGCCAGTACCGCGGCGGGATTTCGCTCGGCTTGAGCGTGGCGACGGTGCGCCGGTATTGAACGACCGCCAGCATGTTCAGCAACGCGCCCAGGAGAACGAACGCAACTCCGATCGACATCGCGAAAGCGCGGCCGTGTTCGGCTGCGCCCAGCAGCGAGCCGCGGTCGATGATGAAACCAAGGGCGATGAGGCCGGACGCGGTGCGGTTCCAGGCGAGCAGCGTGCGCTCCGCCGCGAACAGCACCCTCGGGTCGTTGAGGTCGCTCACACTTAGAGCGGATTGTCGCGCGGCCGGCGGCGCTCGGGATCGTAGAAAGGCAGGGCGGCGACGCGGGCGATGCGGTCGTTGGCACGCAACAGGGTGCCCGTGGCGACGCCGGGAGCGACGAAGCCGAGGGCGAGGGGCTTGCCGAGCGTTGGGGACGAGCATTCGCTCGTGATTTCGGCACCTGGAAGATCGCCGCGGCCCGTCGTATCCAGGATTTCCAGGCCGACCAGCTTGCGCCGCATTTCGAAATCTGTCTTGCTGCTGACCAGACGCCCGAGCCCGAGCTCGCGAGGATTCGCCTGGCCGTCGATTTCGCGGTCGAAGAGGACGTAGCCGGACTCGATGCGCAGGCTGTCGGCGGCGGCCCAGGTGCATTCGCGCAAGCCCTCGGCGGCGCCGAGGTGGAGGAGGCGGTGGCGCAGCGCGGGCTCCTCGTCGGCGGGGACGAGCAGCTCGTAGCCGAGCTCGCCGCTGTACCCGATGCGCCCGGCGATGACGTTCTTGAAAGTACCGAAACGAAAGTACCTGAGTGAAAGAACGGCGTCCTTGCCGATGAGGCGGGACAGGATGACGCCGCTGGCGGGGCCCTGGAGCGAAAGGATGGCGAACTCGCCGGAGCGGTCGCTGCCTCCGTAGGCGCTGCGCTTTCCGGTGAAGAGCCAGAAGCGCTCGGCGTCGAGGCGCCAGACGGTGGCGTCGATGAGGACTGCGCCGTCGCCCTTGAGGAGCAGCGTGTAGGCGATCTGGCCGGGGACCAGCGCGTCGAGGTAGCGGGTTTGCAGGGCCTGGAGTTCTAGCTTGTTGTCGAACTCGTAGAGGCCCATGAACGAGAAATCGAACAGGCCGGCGGCGCGGCGCGTCGCGAGGTGCTCCTCGCGGGGATTCATAAGGAACGGAACAGCAGAATCGCGCCGGTAGCGACGCACAGGGCGCCGGCAAGGCGGCGGAGAAAGAGCGCGCCGGCGACGTGTGCGAGGCGAACGCCGGCGATGACACCGAGGAGCTCGAAGGCCACGACGATCAAAGCCACCTTGAAATCGACGAAGCCGTTACGAAAATTTTCTAACGAACCGGACGTAGCGGCGACGATCTGGAGGACCTGGCTGGTCGCGACCGCGGTGAGGGGTGCGTAGCGGAGGATCACCATGATCGGCACCGAGAAGAGCGGACCGCCGGCGCCGGAGAAACCCGAGCCGAAGCCCGAGGCCGCGCCGACGCCAGCGAGAACCCAGTTTTCGCCGCGGCTGCGCCCGGTACGGAAAGCTGAACTGCCCTTCATTGGAAAGAGAACATATGCGCCGGCCCCGATAATGATGAGCGCAATGATGATGGCGAGCGGGCGGGGGTCGATGGCCGCGGCCACAGCCGCGCCGAGGAAGCCGAAGACGAGAGCGGCGGCGCATACCGGCAGCGAGATGCGCCAGTCGATGCTGCGGCGGCGCTGGTAGAGCCAGGTGCCGAGGATGCCCGTGAAGAGGAAGGTGAAGAGCGAGGTCGCGGCCGCCTGGTGGATGGTGAGCCCGGCGAAGAGCGCCAGGTAGGAAACCATGAGAACGCCACCCACGCCGACCGTGCCGATCAGCAGGCCGACGAACGCGGCCACCGCCGCAAGGAGGAGCGTGGACGTCAGCCGGCGGCGAACGCGACGAGCTCGCTCGTCAGCAGCACGGCGAGCTTCTTCATAAGGGCGTAGCCCAGGCCGGCGTCGCTCTCCATCAGGCGCGTGAGCGCGCCGCCGTCGATGGCGACGACCTCGCA
>DATADT010000372.1:0-11090 GCA_036258355.1 Burkholderiales bacterium | reverse complement strand
AGGCGGCAGCGTCGAGAAAAGATGGCAGCCGATGTCGGCCGAGAGGTGGAACTTGCCGCTTTCCTTCTCGAGTACTTTCATCGCCGAGAACACCGGCCGCTCCGGGCAGCCGACGCAGAACCCGGGCGGCCGCTGCGGCAGCCCGGCGAGCAGGTCGGCCGCGGTCTTTTTCAGGCTTCGAATCCCCGTGAGGGCGTTTTCCTTGTCGAGAAACCTGGCAATCCCAGTGAGAACGACTTCGCCGGTGTACTCGCCGGCGAGCGGCAGCACGTCCTTGCCGCGCACTTTCACGCCGTTGACCTCCTGCCGGCGCAGGACCGCGAGCACCGCGTCCTCGATGTAGGCAGGCTGGCCTTCTTCCACGATGAGGACCGCTTTCTTGTCTTTCGAGAAAGCGACGATTTCGTCGGGGATGAGCGGATACGTCACGTTCAGGCAGTAGATCGGCACCTTGGACGCGCCGAAGGCGTCCGCCAGGCCGAGGGTCTGCAGCGCGCGGATCACCGCGTTGTACAGGCCGCCCTGGCACAGGATGCCGAGCTCCGAGATCTCCCCCGGGAACAGCTCGTTGAGCTGCCTTTCCTTGATAAAAGCGACTGCGGCGGGCCAGCGCACATCGATCTTGTGCTTCTCCTGCGCGTAGGTGGCGGGCGGCAGGCAGATGCGCCCATAGTCGAAATCAGGATTTTCAAGGACTCTCTTTTTTGACACGACGGGAGCACGGTTCGCTTTCGTCCGAAAAGCGCCCTGCACATGGCACGCGCGGATGCGCAGCTCGAGCATCACCGGCGTGCTGGAGGCCTCGGAGAGCTCGAAGCCCTGCTCGACCATCTCGACGATCTTCGGCAGGTTGGGGCGCGGATCGAACAGCCACATCTGCGACTTCATCGCGAAGGCGTGCGTGCGCTCCTGGATGATCGACGCGCCCTCGCCGTAGTCCTCGCCCAGCACGAGCAGCGCGCCGCCCTTGACGCCGGCCGAGGCGAGGTTGGAGAGCGCGTCGGAAGCGACGTTGGTTCCGACGGTGGACTTGAACGCGACCGCGCCGCGCATCGGGTAGTTGATCGAGGCGCCGAGCATCGCCGCCGCGCCCGCCTCGTTCGCGTTCGACTCGACATGCACGCCAAGCTCGTCGAGGATGTCGCGCGCGTCGTTCAGCACGTCCATGACGTGCGACACCGGCGCGCCCTGGTAGCCGCCGACGTAGGACACGCCCGACTGCAGCAGCGCCTTGGTCACGGCGAGGATGCCCTCGCCGTGGAAGATCTCGCCTTCGCCGAGCTTGAGCTTCGCGACTTCTTCCTTGAATGAGCGTTCCATTGACTTACTTAAAGAGGAGCTTCGGTAGCCAGGTGGCGAGCGGCGGGAACAGCATCACGGCGATGAGCGCGCCTAAGCCCATGACGACGTACGGCGTCACCGCATGCCAGACCTGGCGCATTGCGATTTCCTTCGGTGCCACGCTCTTCATCGTGAAGAGCAGCATGCCGAAGGGCGGCGTCAGGAGCCCGAGCTGCATGCAGATGAGGAAGAGCACCCCGAACCACACCGGGTCGAAGCCGTACAGCGCAACCAGCGGCATGAAGAACGGCAGCGAGATCAGCATCATGCTGACCTGGTCGACGAAGCAGCCAAGCAGCAACAGGACGAGCAGCATGGCGATCAGCACGGTCCACGGGCCGAACCCGGCGTCGCGCACAGCCTCCACCATCCCGTTGGTCGCGCCCGAGAACGTGAGGATCTGCGCGAAGGTGGTGGCGCCGATGATGATGAAAAGGATGATCGCCGAGATGCCCGCCGTGCCCATCAGGGCCTTCATCAGGTTCGACAGCGTAAGCGCGCGGTAGATCCACGCGACCGCGACGGTGGCCACTGCGCCAATCGCGGCGGCCTCGGTCGGCGTCGCCCACCCCGCCGCCATCGCCGCCACCACGACGACGAAGATCAGCGCGAGCGGCATCACGTACAGGATGAGCGGCTTCAACCGCTCCCAGAGCGGCATCTCCTCGTGCTCGAACGACGGCGCGAGCGATGGATCGGCCAGCGCGCGCAGCACGATCCAGCCGATGAACATCAGCGACAGCAGCACCCCGGGGACGATCCCGGCGATCAGCAGCTGCGAGATCGAGATCCCCGCCAGGCTGCCCAGCAGCACCGTGAGCGCCGAGGGCGGGATCAGCATGTCGACCCCGCCGATCGCCATGATCGGCCCCATCGCCATGTTGGGGTGATAGCCGCGCCTGAGCATCTGCGGCAGGAGGAGGCTGCCGAGCAGCGCCGTGGTCGCGATGGTCGATCCCGAGATCGCCGAGAACACGGTCCCCGCGACCACCGCCACCACCGAGAGCCGCCCCGGCACGCGCCAGATCACGCGGTCGATGGCGTCGATCGCCTTCATCGCCACGCCGGTGTGGAACAGCACCTCGCCCATCAGGATGAAGAACGGGATCGGGGTGAGCGAGAAGCTCGTGATCGAAACGATGCCGTTCCGGATGAGCTGCACCAGCCCCGCTTCCTTGCCGAGGTAGAACCACGCGCCGACGATGTTGATGCCGAAGAACGCGAACGCCGCCGGCAGCCCCACCAGGAAGAGCGCCGTCAACACACCAAAGAGAACGATCGCGGAAAGCCACCATGTCATGCCCTGAAGTTCATTCCCTGAGCCGCCGCGCGAACTCCACGGCGAGGAGGGAGAAGCACACCGGCACGAGCGCGTACTGCCACCACTCGGGGATGGCGAGCGTCTTCACCACCATCGAGCCGATGCGCGCGGAGTCGAGGATCAGCCGGATGCCGTACCAGACGAACACCGCGCAGATCGCGATGCCCAACACGTCACAAGTCTTCTCGAGGACCCGGGCTGCCCGCGCGGACAGGGATACGAGCAGGACATCCAGGCGGACGTGCTCGTTACGATGCAAAAGCCACGGCGCGATCAGCAGCGTCGCCACCGGCAGGCTGTACTCCGAGACCTCGTTGACCCACGCAATCGTGCCCAGGCCGACGTTGCGCATCACGACGTCCAGCGTGACGAGGACCGCCATGGCGCCGAGCAGCACCGCCGCCGCAGCGGCGAGGCTTCTCAGCAGCAGCGCATAGGGCTTCACTTGCTAAAGAGCTTCCTCAGCTGCGGGCCGTATTGCGGGCTCGCCTTGATGGCGCTTTCCCAGGCGACCTCATACGCCTTGGCGTGGTACTGCTTGGCGGTCGCCGAATCGAAGGTGATCACCTGGATGCCCGCTTCCTTCTGCTTGCGGATGTCGTCTTCGTTCACCTTCTTCCAGGAGTCGTTGGCGTTCTCGAGCGCGATCACGTGCTTCATCAGCAGCTCGCGCTGAGCGCCCGACAGCGACTTCCACTTGTCGAGGTTCATGACGAGCGACACCTCGGCGTTGTAGAAGCCCGGGTCGACGCGGAACTTGGTCTTCTCGTGCCAGTTGAAGTCGAAGATGCCGTTGATCGGCCAGCCGTAGCCGTCGACCACGCCGCGCTCGAGCGCGGTGTAGACCTCGCCTGGGGCGGTCTGCATCACGGTGGCGCCGAGCGCCTGGAAAAACTCGCGGTACACCGGCGTGATGCGGATCTTTAGGCCCGTCAGGTCGGGTTTGTCGATCTTCTTCGTGAGGTAGAGATGGAACGGCGTGTAGTCGATGACCCGGCCGAGGTACTGCATGTTGGCCTTCTCGTTCCAGATCTTGTTGATGAGCTCGTAGCCGCCGTTCTTGCGCAGCTCCTGCGCCGAGACCTGGGTGAGCTTGAGCGCGTCGGCTTCGGGCATGATGTTGGTGTAGAAGGCGCCGGTGGTCATCGCCATGTCGACCACGCCGGTGCGCACCGCGTTGCCGACCTCGAACGGCGGCATCGCCTTCGGCCCGCCGATGAAGTTGAGCTGCAGGCTCCCCTTGCCCTCGGCGTTCAGCTTCTGAATCATCGGCATCAGGTTCTTCACGTACTGCGTGTTCTCGGCGAACGCGCTCACCACCCGCAGCGTCGTTTCCTGCGCCTGCGCGGCGAGCGGCGCGGCCGCGACAGCGAGCATCATCAGCGTCTTTCTCATGTCCCTCCTCCTAGAAGAACGGGGAGCGTAGGCGTCCGCGCTACTATTTGTCAAATCAATGTCATTCATGATATGGATCACTGCCATGAATGTTCATGACATCGACCTCAACCTGCTGCGGGTCTTTGATGCGGTGCTCCACGAGAAAGGCGTGACGCCGGCGGCGGCACGCCTCGGGCTGACGCAGCCGGCGGTGTCGAACGCGCTCGCCCGCCTGCGCAAGCTCTTCGGCGACGCGCTTTTCGTGCGCACTCCGCGCGGCGTGGACCCCACCCCGTTCGCGCGTGAGCTTGCCGAGCCGGTGAGGCAGGCGCTCGCGTTACTCGAGTCGGCGCTTGCGCACGGCCCCGGCTTCGACCCCGCCACTTCGACCCGCGCGTTCCGCTTCTACATGTCGGACCTCGGGCAGGTCGAGTTCCTGCCGCCGCTTGTCGAGCGCGTGCAGCGCGTCGCCGCCGGCGTGCGCCTCGAGACGGTGGCGCTCGACCTAGAGCACATCGGGGACGCGCTTGCCGCGGGCGCGCTCGACCTCGCGGTCGGCTTCCTGCCCGGACTCGGGCCGCCGCTCAGGCGCCGCGCGCTCTTCCGCGACCCGTACGTGTGTCTGGTGCGCGCCGACCACCCGCTCGTCGCCAAGGGGATGACGCGGCGGCGCTTCCTCGAGGCCTCGCACGCTCTCGTCACCTACCGCGGCGGGGGCCACCGCGTCATCGAGGAGGCGCTAGAGCGCGCCGGCATCGCCCGCCGCATCGCGCTGCGGGTGCCGCACTTCACCGTGGTGCCGATGGTGCTCGAGCGCACCGACCTCATCCTCACGCTGCCGGCGCGCGTCGCGCGCGTCTACGAGCGGCGCGGCAACGTGCGATCGCTTCAGCCCCCGGTGGCCATCCCGCCCGCGGAGGTGGCGGTGCACTGGCATGAGCGCTTCGACGCCGACCCGGGCAACCGCTGGCTGCGCGAGCAGGTGATCGAGCTGTTCTCTGGCTGAGGCGAGTCGCCTCAACGCAGCGCGTCGGAAGCGGCGCGCAGCTCCTTGATCGGCTCGGGCGCGCGCTTGGCGAGCGCCTCCCAGTAGGCGTCGTAGGCGAGCTTGCGGTGGCCGGGGCCGAGGTCGACGACCTGGATGCCGGCGTCCTTGATCCGCTTGTCGTCGGCCGCCTTGCGATCGGCCACCCAGCGCACGTTCTCCGTCTCCAGCCAGTCGGCCATGCGGTTGAGAAAGGCGCGCTGATCCTCACGCAAGGACTTCCACTTGTCGAGGTTCACGAGCACGTTCACCACCACGTTGTAGAAGCTCGGGTCGATGCGGAACTTGGTGTGCGGCCCCCAGCCCATGTCGAACATGCCGATGCCCGGCCAGCCGTAGCCGTCGACCACGCCGCGCTCGAGCGCGGTCAGCACCTCGCCGGGCGCGGTCTGCATCTGTGTCGCCCCGAGCGCGGCGAAGAGCGGCTGGTAATTCGGCGTCGTGCGCAGCCTCATGCCCTTGAACGAGCCGGCGCTAGGGACCGGCTTGTTGGTCCAGATGTGGAAGCCGATGCCGTCGCCGTAGGCGCTGAGCAGATGCGCATTCACCTTCTGGACGGTGTACTTGTCGAGCGCGGTCCAAAACGGTGTCTTCTTAAGCCGCGGCGTCTGCAGCGGCGCGAGGATCTGCGCGTCGCACTCGGGGCAGAAGTTGGTGTAGAAGGTCGGCGCCACCGACGCCATGTCGACCACGCCGGTCTTCACCGCGTTGCCCTGCTCGAAGGTCGGGATGGCGTCCGGACCGCCGATCAGCTTGACCTGCACCAGGCCCTTGCCCTCGCGGTTCACGTGCTCGACGAAGCGCACGAAGATCTCGCCGAAGGTGGTGTTGCGCGGCACGAACAGCACCGCGTTGAGCGTCGTCTCCTGCGCCGCGGCGACCCCGGCGGCGAGCGCCGCGGCGGCGGCGGCCGCGGCTTTCAGCATGCGCATCATCGTCCTCTCCTCCTCCCAGAGTGGAGGAGCAATCTAGTACGATTGCCGCGTGGCTGCAACGATCGACGCCCTGCTCCGCAGCGACGCGGTGCACCGGGCAGCGTACGTCGATCCCGGCGTCTTCGCGCTCGAAGAGAGCCGCATCTTCCGCCGTGTCTGGCTCTACGTCGCGCACGAAAGCGAGGTGGCGCGAGCCGGCGACTACGTTTTGCGGCGCATGGGACCGGAGGAGGTCGTGCTCGTGCGGCGCGAGGACGGCGGCCTCTCGCTGCTCTACAACCGCTGCGCGCACCGCGGCGCGCGCCTGGTGACGGAGCCGCAGGGCAGCCTGCGGCAATTCCGCTGCTCGTACCACGCCTGGACCTACCGCCTCGACGGCTCGCTCGCCGGCGTGCCGCTCGCCTCGGGCTACGCCGAGCCGCCGTCGCGCGGCATGGCGCGCGTGCCGCGCCTCGAGAGCTACAAGGGCTTCCTGTTCGGCTCGCACGCCGCCGCCGGCGAAGGCCTCGCCGAGTTCCTCGGGGGTTTGGCGAGCGCGTTCGACAACATGCTCGACCGCGCCCCGGCGGGGACGCTCACGCGCTTCGGCGGGGCGCTGCGCCTCGAGTACCGCGGCAACTGGAAGATGTTCATGGAGAACGCGGTCGACCTCGTGCATCCGACGTTCGTGCACAAGAGCTCGGTTGAGGCGGCGCGCAGCCATGCGGAGGCGATGGAGGCCGATCCGCTCGCGCGCCAGGGCACGCAGATGTTCGTCGCCAACGGCATGCGGGCGCAGGAATGGGAAGCGGTGCCGCTGCGCGCCTTCCCGCAGGGTCACGTGTACATGGGCGGCTTCTACCGCAGCGGCGTCATCGCGCCGCAGCCCGAGGACCCGGTGTTCGAGCGCTACCGGCGGCTCCTCGTCGAGCGTCACGGCGAGGAGAAGGCCGCGGCCGTGCTCGCCGTCGACCGCTTCAACAACCTCGTCTGGCCCAACCTCTCGGTGAACGCGCGCTTCGCCGCGCTGCGCATCGTGCACCCGCTCGCCGCCGACCGGACGGTGGTCGAGGTGCAGTGCTTCCGCCTCGACGGCGCGCCGTCGCAGATGCACGACCTCACGCTGCAGTTCGTGAACCTCGCCGCGTCGCCGGCCTCCCTGATCGCCTCCGACGACCTCGAGATCTTCGAGCGCTGCCAGCGCGGGCTCGAGAGCTCGGGCGAGGATTGGATCGACCTGCGGCGCGGCGCCGCCGCCGACTGGCGCGACGCCGACGGCTCGACCACCAGCCCCGGCACGAGCGAGGTGGCGATCCGCACCCAGTTCGCCGCCTGGCGGCGCTGCATGAGCGCCGAGTGAGGGTTGAATGAGCGACGAGCTGCAGGCGTTCGTGGTCGCCGAGGCGCGGCTTCTCGACGAGCGGCGCTTCTCCGATTGGCTCGCGCTTTTTGCCGCCGACGGCGCGTACTGGGCGCCCACCCGGCGCGCGCAGCGCTCGCCCGAGGAGGCGCTCTCGCTCTTCTACGAGACGCGCGCGCTGCTGGAGGTGCGCGTCGCGCGGCTCGAGCGGCCCGACGCGCACGTGCAAGTGCCGCCCGCGCGCATGCTGCGCCACGTGAGCGCGATCGAGGCCGCGCCCGGCGGCGAGGGCTGCGATCATGAGGTGCGCTCGAGCCTCATCGTCGCCGAATGGCGCGAGGGCGAATCGCGCTGGTTTGCCGGCCGCGTGCTGCACCGGCTGCGGCGCGAGGCGGCAGGGCTGCGCATCGTGCTCAAGCGCGTCGACCTCATCAGCAGCGAGGCGCCGCAGCGCGCGCTCGCCGTCCCCTTCTAGCCGTGGAAATGAAGATCCTGGAAGCGCGCACGCGCACCGCGGCCATCGGCCGCCCGGTGCGCAATGCGGCGATCGGCTTCGAAGCCATGACCGCCTCCGCGCTCGCCCTGGTCACCGACCGCGGCACCGGCTACGCCTTCGATTCGATCGGCCGCTACGGCAAGGAGGGCCTGCTGCGCGAGCGCTTCCTCCCTCGCCTCTCAAATACTCCACTGCAAAAGCTCGCCGACGAAAAGGGGCTAATCGATCCGGACGCTTGCGTGCGCGCGGTGATGGCGAACGAGAAGCCGGGCGGCCACGGCGAGCGGCCCGGGGCGGTCGGCCTCATCGAGGCGGCGGCCTGGGACTTGCGCGCGAAGCTCCTTGGCGTGCCGCTCTGGAAGGCGCTCGCAGAGCGCTACGGCACGCGCAACGCTTCGCCGGCGATCGCGGCGTACGCGACGTGCGGGCACTGGGGAGACGACACCTCGCTCGCCGACGAGGTGCGGCGCGCGCTCGACGCCGGCTACGCCTGCATCAAGATCAAGATCGCCGGCGATCTCGGCGCCGACTTGCCGCGCATCGAGACGGCAAGGCGGCTCGCCTCGCGCCTCGCGGTGGACGTCAACGGCGCGCTTTCGCGCGAGTCGGCAGAGAAATGGCTGGACGCCCTCGCGCTGTTCGGGCTGGAGTGGATCGAGGAGCCGGCGCCGCCGCTCGATTTTGAGCTTCTAAGAAAGTACTCCGAACTTACCCGCACACCGCTCGCGACGGGCGAGAACTTGTTCTCTCTCGACGACGCGCGCAACCTCCTGCGCTACGGGGGGCTGCGCCCCGAGCGCGACTTCGTCCAGATCGACCCGCTGCTTTCCTACGGCGTCGGCGAGTACGTACGCATCCTCGAGCTGTTCGCTGCCTGGGACCGCCGGCAGTTCCTGCCGCACGCGGGGCACCTCTTCGCCGCACACTGCGTCGCCGGGCTCGGCCTCGGCATGGCGGAAGCCGCGCCGGACGCGTCGCTTGCCTATGGCGGCTACTGGGACGGCGTGCGCCCAGCCGGCGGACGCCTCACAATCCCCGATGCGCCGGGCGTCGGCTTCGAGCGCAAGCGCCAACTTTTCGCATTGCTGGAGGACGTATGACCGCGAAACTGCGCCACATCGCCATCTCGGTGCCGGAGCTGCGGCTGGCGGCGGAGTTCTACAAGAAGACCTTCGGCCTCGAGGAGGTGAACTACGTCGAGACGCCCTACGGCGACGGGCTGTCGCTCTCCGACGGCGTCATCAACCTGACGCTGCTCAAGTTCCACAGCGACGCCGCGGCCGGCGACGAGCGCGGCAAGGACTTCCACGGCCTGCACCACATGGGCTTCATCGTCGACGACCTCGAGAAGTACACCGAGCGCGTGAAGGCGAACGGCGGCCGGTTCCATCGCGAGCTCGCCGGCGGCGGCGGGGTCGATTTCGAGCGCAAGTTCCGCGACCCGAACGGCGTGGTGTTCGATCTCTCCCACAAGGGGTGGGTGGGTATCAAGCCATGAAGATCGCCGTGCTCGGCGGCGGCAACGGCGCCTACGCCGCCGCCGCCGACCTGACCTTGAAGGGCCATGAGGTGCGCATGTGGCGCCGCAATGCCGAGGCGCTGAGCAAGACCCTTGTCCTCAAGGACGCGGATGGCGAGCGCCCGGTGACGCTGGCGTCGGCCTCACCGGACCTCGGGGAAACCCTGCGCGGCGCCGAGCTCGTCTTCATGCCGGATCCGGCGTTCACTCAGGCGGACAACGCGAAGCGCATCGCGCCGCACCTTGCCGATGGCCAGGTCGTGTTCCTCGCCCCTGGCACTTTCGGCTCATTCGTGATGACGAAAATCATCCGCGACGCGGGAAACCGCGCAGATCTCGCCTTTGCCGAGACGGGGACACTTCCGTGGCTCACGCGCAAGCACGGCCCGACGACCGCCGCGATCACCACGCGGGCGACACGCCTGCCGACCGGGGTTTTTCCATCCCGGCGACACGACGCCGCTTTTTCCCTGCTGAAGAAGGTTTTTCCGGTCGAGCCGTTGGAGGACGCCCTGTCCGCCGCGTTGATGAACGCGGGGCCGATCATCCACCCGCCGCTCGTATTCATGAACGCCGGGCCGCTCGAACACTTCGAGCGCTGGGACATCCACAACGAGGGCACGCAGCCCTCGATCCGCCGCGTCACCGACGCGCTCGACGCCGAGCGCATCGCCGCGCGCGAGGCGCTCGGCTACCGGCCGCCGCATTTCCCGCTCGCTGACCACTACCGCGCGGACGGCGACGAATGGATGTACGGCCGGCGCGTGCACAAAAAGCTCACCGACTCGAAAGACTGGCGCGAGCGCATCGTGCTCGCCGAGCACCGCTACGTGCGCGAGGACGTCGAGCACGGGCTCGCCTTCCTCGTCTCGGTCTGCGAGTGGGCGGGCGTCGCGTGTCCCGTCGCGCGCGGGCTGCTCGCGCTCGGCTCGGCGGTGCTCGGCCGCGATTTGCGGTCAGTGGGGCGAACGCTGGAGGGTTTGCAGCTTGCGCACTTGAATCGCTTCGAGATGAAGCAGCTGCTTCATCACGGTCTCCAATGAAGATTGTGGCGCTCGGCGCCGGCCGCATGGGGCGCGGCATCGCGCACGTGTTCGCCTACGCCGGTTACCGCGTCGACGTCCTGGATTTCAAGGCGCGCCCGCGCGAGGAGGGCGAGCGGCTGCGCGAGGCGGCGCGCGCCGAGATCGGCGCCAACCTCGCGCTGCTGCAGAACTTCGGCGTCATCGACGAGACGCAGCGTCAGGCGATCCTCGGTCGTGTGCGCATCCTCCCTTTGGAGGAGGCAGCGGACGGCCTGGCGGGCGCGGATGTCATCTTCGAAGGGGTGACTGAAACGCTCGAGGCGAAGCGCGACGCGTTCGCCCGCGCCTGCGCGCAGACGCGCGAGCATGCCATCATCGCTTCGACCACCTCTTCGATGCTCGCTGACGCGCTCGCCGCCCTGGTCACACGTCCCGAGCGCTTCATCAACGCGCATTTCTTGAACCCCGCCTACTTGATTCCATTGGTCGAGGTGAGCCCCGCCCGTGCCACGGCGGAAGCCACCTTTGAAAAAATCAAGGCGCTGCTCGAATCCGCGGGCAAGGTGGTAGTGCGCTGCGCGCCCTCGCCCGGCTTCATCGTGCCGCGCCTGCAGGCGGCGGCGATGAACGAGGCGGCGCGTCTGGTCGAGGAGGGCGTGGCGACGCCCGCGGACATCGACAAGGCGGTGCGC
>DATADT010000371.1:0-4765 GCA_036258355.1 Burkholderiales bacterium | reverse complement strand
GCCGAGCTTCGCGCGCGGCGACAGGATCACGCTCAAGGCGCGCTCGCTGCAGCTCTTGCGGCTCGTTCGCTAGGCGGCGCGGAACGAGTCCTGCATGCACCGCGGCATGGCACGAGTCAACCGGGCAGCGATGCTGCTCCTACTGCTGCGAAGATCGGCCGCGCGCCATAAGGCCATGGTCCCCGTCATGCGGTGAGCCGCGAGCCTCTCGCCGGCGAGCGGCAGGCGGATATTGGAGTGGTGAAAGAGGATCGCCATCGTGGTGGTACAGCCGCCAGGCCAGACCGAGTACAAACACGATGATTGAAAGAGCAAGCCCCGGCCCGCGGGCGAGCTCGAGCAGTTCCATTTAGCCGAGTTTCCCCCGCGTGGCGGGAGTCGGCTTGACGTGCGTCAAATCGCCGACATCACCCGCTCGAGCCGCGTGCGAACCTCGGCCGCAATCTTTCCAACTTCGGGCCGCTGCACGAGCTGAAGAACGGCGTCCGGATCCATGAACTCCACGAGCGTCGCGCCCGCGGCATCCTGCCGTACCACCACGTTGCACGGCAGGAGCGCGCCGATCTGCGGCTCGACTTCGAGGGCCTGCGCGGCGAATTGCGGGTTGCACGCGCCGAGGATGCGGTAGGGCGGGCGCTCGATGCCGAGCTTTTTCTTGAGCGTCGCCTGCACGTCGATCTCGGTCAGCACGCCGAAGCCTTCCTTGGCGAGCGCCTGCTTTACGGCCGCGACCGCCTGGTCGAAGCCCATGTTGACCTTCTTGCCGAATGCATACTTGCTCATGATTGCCTTTCCGATCTGGCCATAAGGGCGTAGTACAAGACGGGGATGACGACGAGCGTAAGGAGCGTCGACACCGCGATGCCGAAGATGAGCGAGATCGCGAGGCCGTTGAAGATCGGGTCGTCGAGGATGAACAGCGCGCCGAGCATTGCGGCCGCCGCCGTGAGGAGGATCGGCTTCGCCCGCGCTCCGGCCGAGCGCTTCACCGCCTCGGCGAGCGGCATGCCCTCGGCGAGCTTGAGGTTCACGAAGTCCACGAGCAGGATCGAGTTGCGCACGATGATACCGGCGAGCGCGATCATCCCGATCATCGAAGTCGCGGTGAAGTTGGCGCCGAGGAGCGCATGCCCGGGCATGACGCCGATCACGGTGAGGGGGATCGGCGCCATGATGACGAGCGGCGTCGTGTACGAGCCGAACTGCGCGACGACCAGGAGGTAGATGAGAATCAGGCCGACCGCGTAGGCGATCCCCATGTCGCGGAAGGTCTCGTAGGTGATCTGCCACTCGCCGTCCCACTTGATCGCGTATTGCCGATACGGGTCCGACGGCTGGCGGATGAAATACTCGCCGAGCACGCCGCCTTCCTCGAGCGGCCGGCCGGCAAGCTTGCCGCGCGCTGCGAACATGCCGTAGAGCGGGCTGTCGACGCGCCCGGCCTGGTCACCCACGACGTAGGCCACCGGCAGCAGGTCCTTGTGATAGATGGGCTGGTCGCGCTCGCTCGCGCTCTGGCGCGTGAGCTCCGAGAGCGGCACGAGATCGCCCTGCGCGGTGCGCACACCGAGCTTCAGGAATTGCTCGAGCTCGCCGTGGCGCTCGGGCGGCAGCGCAATCCTCACCGGTACCTGGTACTTCGACACGCCGTCGTGCAGCGGCGAGACGTCCACGCCGGAAAGCCCGACGCGCATGGTCTCGACGACATCGCGCCGCGTCACTGCGACGAGCGCCGCCTTCGCTTGGTCGACCTTGAGGTTGAGGCGCGGCGCGGGATCCTCGACGCTGTAGTCGACGCCGACGATGTCGGGCGTGGCGGCAAACACCGCGCGCACCTCGCCGGCGACGCGGCTGCGCCCGGATTCGTCGGGCCCGTAGACCTCGGCCACTATCGGCGAGAGCACCGGAGGCCCGGGCGGAACCTCGACCACCTTCACGCGCGCGTCCCAGCGGCTCGCGATCTCTTCCAGCCTCGGCCGCACGGCCTGCGCGATCTCGTGGCTCTTGCGGTCGCGCTCGTCCTTCGCTTTCAGGTTGACCTGCAGGTCGCCCGTCTCGGGTGCGGCGCACAGGTAGTACTGCCGCACCAGGCCATTGAAGTTGATCGGCGCGGCCATGCCCGCGTACGCCTGGTAGTCCGTGACTTCCGGAACGGTGGCGAGGTAAGCGCCCATGTCGTGCAGCACCGCCGCGGTGATCTCGACCGGCGTGCCGGCCGGCAGGTCGACCACGACCTGGAACTCGGACTTGTTGTCGAACGGCAGCATCTTCAGGACGACGAGCTTCGCCGCGGGCAGCGCGGCCGCGGCGGCGACCAGGCCGGCCATCCCGTACATCAGCGCTCTTCGGTTGCGCTTCGACGAAATGAATGGCTGGAGCATCCGCTCCAACAGGCCGCCCCGTGCCGGCGCGTGCTCTTTCTTCGCTTTCAGCAGATGCAAGGCGAGCCACGGGGTCACCGTGAAAGCGATCGCAAGCGAGATCAGCATCCCCAGGCTGGCGTTGATCGGGATCGGGCCCATGTACGGGCCCATGAGGCCGGTCACGAACGCCATCGGCAGGAGCGCCGCGATTACCGTGAGCGTGGCAAGGATGGTCGGGCCGCCCACCTCGTCCACCGCGCGCGGGATGATGCCGGCAAGCTTACCGCCCTCCAGCCCGGCTCTGCGGTGGATGTTCTCCACGACCACGATCGCGTCGTCGACCAGGATGCCGATTGAAAAAATGAGCGCGAAGAGCGACACGCGATTCAGCGTGAAGCCCCAGGCCCACGACGCGAAGAGCGTCGTCGCGAGCGTGAGCAGCACCGCGACGCCTACGATCGCCGCCTCGCGCGCGCCGAGCGCGAAGAGCACGAGCACCACCACCGACAGCGTCGCAAACACGAGCTTGTGCATGAGCTGCGAAGCCTTGTCGTCCGCGGTGACGCCGTAGTTCCGCGTCACGCTGACTTCGACCCCGGCCGGGATGATCGTGCCGCGCAGCTCGTCCACGCGCTCGAGCAGCCGTTCAGCGACGCGCACCGCGTTCTCGCCCGGCTTCTTGGTGACTTGCAGCGTCACCGCGGGGTGCTCGCCCGCCGCAGAGCCCGTCCATACGTAGCGCGCCGGCTGCTCCGGCCCATCCACCACCTCGGCCACGTCCGACAGGAACACCGGCCGGCCGTTGCGCACGCCGAGCACGATGCGCGCCACGTCCTGCGCCGACTCGAGGAAGCTGCCGGTCTCGACCGCGATCGCGCGGTTGTCGCGCACCAGGCTGCCGCTCGGCGCCGAGACGTTCGCGAGCTCGAGCGCGCGGCGCACTTCGAGCGCCGAGATGCCGAAGGCATTCAGCCGGTCCGGGTCGAGCAGCACGCGCAGCGCGCGGCCCGGCCCGCCGAGCGTCTGCACCTCGCGCGTGCCGGGAACGCGTTTCAGCTCGACTTCCGCGCTGTGCGCGATGCGCTCGAGCTCGAAGCCGCCGCGCTGCGGGTCGGCGGTCCACAGCGTGAGCGTGACGATCGGCACGTCGTCGATGCCTTTCGGCTTGACGATCGGCTCGCCGACGCCCATCTCGGGCGTGACCCAGTCGCGGTTCGCCTGGATCGTGTCGTGCAGGCGCACCAGCGCCTCGGTGCGCGGCACGCCCACCTTGAACTGCACGGTGAGGATCGCCATGCCCGGGCGCGACACGGAGAACACGTGCTCCACACCGCTCATCTGCGCGAGCACCTGCTCGGCCGGGATCGCTACCAGCGCTTCGACGTCGCGCGCCGACGCCCCGGGGAAGGGGACGAGCACGTTGGCCATGGTGACGTCGATCTGCGGCTCCTCCTCGCGAGGGGTGACCGCCACCGCGAACAGGCCGAGCAGAAAGGCGACGAGTGCGAGGAGCGGCGTCAGCCGCGAGTCCTGGAAGAACCCGGCGATGCGTCTCGAGATGCCCATTTCAGTGCAGGCCGGCCTTGACCGGATCCAGGGCAACCCGCTCGCCGGGCTTGAGGCCGGCGAGCACTTCCACCGCCTTTTCGTCCCCGGCAGTTCCGAGCCGGATCTGGCGAAGCTGTATCGACTCCGAAACCACGTACACGGCGGTCAGCTCGCTTCTTCGGATCACCGCCGCGCGGGGAACGAGCAGCGCCGGCTTCTTCCCCGTCACGAAATGCGCGCGCGCATAAATGCCGGGGTAGATGCCGCGGACTTCGGCCGGCAGCCCGATGCGCACCTGGGTGGTGTGCGTGCGCGGGTCGGCGGCCGGGATCACGGTCAGGCTCGCCGCCTCGATCCAGCGCGCGACCGAAGGCAGCTCGATGCGCGCCTTGGCGCCGGCCTGGATGGCCGCCACCTGCGCCTGCGGCACCGTGGCGGTGACGCGCAACGTGCCCGGGTCGAAGCCGGTCATGAGCGGCTTGCCCGGAGTGGCCATTTCTCCCAGCTCGACGTGCCGCGCCGAGACGATGCCGCTGTAGGGCGCGACCACGGTGGCGAACCCGCGCTCGGTCCTCGCCTGTCCGGCGCCGGCGAGCAGCGCGCTCACGCGCTCCTGCGCCGTCTTGTACTCGGCCTCGGCGCGGTCAAGGGCCGCCTGGCTCAGGAATTTCTGCGTGACGAGCTGGCGCGCGCGCTCGTACTCCGCGCGCGCATTGCGCAGCGCCGCCTCGGCCTGGCGCACCTGCGCCTCGCTCGCCGCGAGCGCCTGCGCCGCCGCGCGCTCGTCGATGCGCACGATCACCTCGCCCTTCTTGACGTAATCGCCGACGTCGAAGCGCAGCTCCACGATGCGT
>DATADT010000370.1:0-4579 GCA_036258355.1 Burkholderiales bacterium | reverse complement strand
TGCACGGACCTGCCGCCGCAGAGAAAGAAGTGAACCAGGATCAATTGAAGGAGCTGGTCGCGCGCGCGGCGCTGAAGCACGTCGTCGAGGACGCAATCGTCGGCGTCGGCTCGGGCTCCACGGTGTTCAAGTTCATCGACGCGCTTGCCTCGATGAAGAACCGCCTCGAAGGCGCCGTGGCGGCGTCCGAGGCGAGCGCCGAGCGGCTGAGAAAGCACGGCATCCGCGTGGTCGACCTGAACAGCGTGAACGAGCTGCCGGTGTACATCGACGGCGCCGACGAGGTGACCGAGCACCTGCACATGATCAAGGGCGGGGGCGGCGCGCTCACGCGCGAGAAGATCACGGCGGCGGTGGCGCGCAAGTTCGTGTGCATCTGCGACGGCTCGAAGCTGGTGCCGGTGCTCGGCAAGTTTCCGGTGCCGATCGAGGTGATCCCGATGGCACGCAGCCATGTCGGGCGCGAGATCGTGAAGATGGGCGGCCACCCGCAGCTGCGCCAGGGCTTCACCACCGACAACGGCAACGTCATCCTCGATTGCCACGGCATGACGCTGCTCGACCCGCCGAAGACCGAGTCGGAGCTCAACCAGATCGCGGGCGTCGTGGCAAACGGCATCTTTGCGCGCCGGCCGGCGGACGTTCTCCTCCTTGGGGAAGCCGGGGGAGTCAGAACACTTCTCAAGAAGCACTGATTGGGCCGTGCAGTCTTTCTGCTCTCGCTGGCGGCGTTCGCCAGCGCGGCGAGCCTGCGCGCCACCGACCCGCTCCTGCCGCTGATCGCGGAGGAATACGACGTCACCGCCGGTGCGGCGTCGGCCGCGGTCACCGCGTTCGCGCTTTCCTACGGCCTGCTGCAGGTGGTATGCGGTCCGCTCGGCGACCGCTACGGTCGCTACCGCACCATCGCGGCGGCTGCGTTCGTGTCCGCGTTCGGCTCGGCGGCCTGCGCGATCGCGCCTTCGCTCGACCTGCTGGTGGCCGCGCGCTTCGTGTCGGGGGCGACCATCGGCGCATTCATCCCGCTCGCGCTCGCGTGGATCGGCGACACCGTCGCCTACGAGAAGCGCCAGCCGCTGCTCGCGCGCTTCCTCGTCGGCCAGATGGCTGGAGTTGCTTTCGGCACCGCGGCCGCCGGATGGCTCGGCGAGCATTTCGGCTGGCGGTCGATTTTCTTGGCGCTATCGGCGTTGCTTCTTCTCATTGCGCTCTTGTTGCTGCTTGAAATACGCACCAATCCTTTTGCGGGCCGCCGCGGCGCGGGTCGAGGTGCGATAAGCCAGAGCATCAAGCGCATGCCGCGGCTGCTCTTGCAGCGTCAGCTGCAAGTCCTGCTTGCCACGGGGTACGCCGAAGGCGTGTTCATCTTCGGCGCGCTCGCTTTCGTGGCGATCTATCTGCAGCGCCGCTACGGGATCGGGCCCGGCCTCGCCGGGACGCTGGTGACGGCCTACGCCGCGGGCGGGCTGGTCTATGCCGTGCTCGCGCGCCGCGCGCTCAGGCGGTTTGGCGAGCGAGGGCTCGCCACGCTTGGAGGCCTCGCGCTGGTACTCGGCTATGGCGGACTTGCGTTCGCGACGTCATCAACACTCGCCACGGTGTGCATTGCAAGCGTGGGCGTCGGCTTCTACATGCTGCACACGACGGTGCAGACGCATGTTACGCATGTCGCGCCGGAAGAGCGCGGATCGACGGTAGCGCTCTTCGCGACGTGTCTTTTTCTCGGGCAGGCTTCGGGCGTTTGGCTTGGCGCGCAGATCCTCGATGCCGCCGGGCTCGCGCCGGTTTTCGTGGCGGCGGCCGTCGGGCTCGCGGCGCTGACGGCGCTGTTCCGCTCCTACTTGTCGGGCGGTACGTAGCCCGAGGCGACGTCGGCGCCGGCGCCAAAGAAGTGGCGCTCGGTCTGCTCGATGAGGTACTTGCGCGCGCGCGGGTCGGCGAGGTTGAGGCGGTTCTCGTTCACGAGCATCGTCTGTTGCTTGAGCCACTGCGCCCAGGCTTCCTTCGAGACGTTCTCCCAGATGCGCTTGCCGAGCGCGCCGGGGTAGGGCGGGAAATCGAGCCCCTCGGCTTCGCGCCCCAGCTTCACGCACTTCACCATCCGCGCCATCGCGAGATTATATTCGTTTGAGAAAGATCTTTGAGCCGCGGCGCCAGTTGTAGAGCGCCTTGCGCTTCTCGGGCAGCGCATCGACCGAGGCAGCGCGGAAGCCTTGCTCGAGGAACCAGTGTGCCGCGTGCGTGGTGAGGGCGAAGACCTTGCGCAGGCGCAGGCTCTTGGCGCGATCCTCGCAGGCCTTGAGAAGCCGCTCGCCATAGCCGGCGTCGCGGTATTCGGCTGCGACCGCAAGGCAGGCGAACTCGGCGCTCTTGTCGTCGGGAAAGGGATAAAGCGCCGCGCAGCCCACGATGCGTGCGTCGTGCTCCACCACGAGAAAGTTGCCGATCTCGGCCTCGAGCAGCTCGCGGCTTCGTTTCACAAGCGTGCCGTCGGCCTCGAGCGGCTCGATCAGCGGCAGCATGCCGCGCACGTCCTCGATCTTCGCCGGGCGCAGCTTCTCGACCGCGTCGGCGGTGATCATCGTGCCGACGCCGGCGTGGGTGAAGAGCTCGAGCAGCAGCGACCCCGGGGCGCGCCGCGTGACGAGATGCCCGCGCGCCACGCCGCGCTCGACCGCGCGCGCCACATGCTCGAGCGCGCGTGCCGCGGCTGGCGTGAGGCCGGCGGCTTTCTTGCCGGCGAGCGCGGCCGCCTCGTCCGCGGTCAGCTCGGAGATCACTTCGCCCTTGCGGTCGGCGGGCAGCCGGTCGGTATACATGAGGAGCTTGTCGGCTCGCAGCGCGACCGCGACGCTCTCCGCGACGTCCTCCCACGCGAGGTTGAAAACCTCCCCGGTGGCCGAATATCCGAGGTGCGGCACGATCACGATGTCCGCGACGTCGAGGTGCGCGGCGAGAGCGGCCGCATCCACCTTACGCACCGCGCCGGTGAACTGGAAATCGACCCCGTTGCGCACGCCGATCGGCCGTGCGGTGATGTAGTTGCCCGAGACGACGCGGATCTGCGCGCGCGCCATCGGCGAGTCCGGCAGCCCCTGGGAGAGCAGCGCTTCGATCTCCAGGCGCAGGATGCCGCCGGCGTGCTTTACCGCGGTGAGCGCCTGCTCGTCGGTGATGCGCAGGCCTTGCGCATAGCGCGAGCGCAGCCCCTTCGCTTTCATTTCCGCCTCGATCTGCGGCCGTGCGCCGTGCACGAGCACCAGCCGGATTTCGAGCGAGGCGAGCACATTGACGTCGTGGATGAAGCTCTGGAAGCGCGCGCGCTCGGCGACCATCTCGCCGCCGAAGGCGATTACGAACGTGCGCCCGCCGAAGTCGTGCACATAGGGCGCGACCTGCCTGAACCACCGGACGAAGCTCCCGGAGCTCTCCATATGTAATTTTTTCAAATTCTACCGGGGGGCCGAAAACCTGCAGGCTGCGCTATGCTCGGGGGAGTCCGGAGGGATGACCCGATGAAAACCATACGCACGCTGCTCATCCTCGCGCTGCTCGCCCCGCTCGCTCCGGCGCACGGTGCCGAACAGGAGTCGCCGGCGCTCGGCCACGCGCTCACGTTGATCCATCTTTTCGTGCGCATCGCCGCGGAGTCCGATACGCCGCAGCAGAGCCTGAAGGCGGTCGACGATGTGCTCCTCGGGCGCAATGCGGCCGCGAACGAGGCGGCCGCGGGCCTCGTCAAGGAGATGCTCGCCGATGTTTCACCGCAGCATCGCGCCACTATCGTGGCGATCGGGCGTGACCTTGCTTCACTGGCGAGAAAAGACCTGAAAAAGCAGGCGGTCATCGATCCGTTGCAGGCGCGCCGGGATCTCGCCTCCATGGGGCTCACCTACCACGACTCCAAGCAGTTCTTGGACGCCGTGAAGCGTAACGATGCGCTCGCCGCCGAGCTGTTCATCGCCGGACAGGGCGTCGATCTCTCGACACGCGATTTCTGGGGCCGCGACGCGGTCGAGTTCGCGCGCGCCAACGGCAACGACCGCCTCGCCGAGCTGATCGTTAGGAATCGCCCCGCAGCGCGTTGAGCGCGGCGAGCGCCGCGACGGCCGCGGTTTCGGTGCGCAGCACCCGCGGCCCGAGCGACGCCGGCACGAAGCCGGCCGACACGAGGGCCGCTTCCTCTTCGGCAGTGAATCCCGCCTCGGGGCCTGCAGCCAGGATGAATTGCTCCCCATTTAGGGCAGTTTTCGAAATCGGCGCCTTGGACAGCGGCGATAGCAGGATCTTCGTAGCCCGTCCGCTCGGCCGGTAGTCCGGGAGCGCGATCAGCGGATGAACTTCCGGAATACGGTTGCGCCCGCACTGCTCGCAGGCGGCGATGACCACCTTCTGCCAGTGGGTGCGCCGGCCCTCGGCGCGCTCACCCTTCGGGCGCGCGACGGAGCGCGCGGCGAGCACGGGCTGCACTTCGGCCACGCCGAGCTCGACCGCCTTGCGCAGCGTGCTGTCCATCTTCTCGCCCGCGGAGACGCCCTGCACCAGCGTGACGCGCAGCGGCGCCTCGCGCTCGATTGCG
>DATADT010000369.1:0-3991 GCA_036258355.1 Burkholderiales bacterium | reverse complement strand
CAGGTGGAGGGTCCTCTATTTGCGGAGGCCATCCCGGGCTCGATCATCCTCGTGGCCAACCTGGAACAAATCCCCCCGCAGCCGCTGTTCGAAGAGGCGCGCAGCCTTGTCGTGGGGCCGAACGCGAAGCTAGTCGGCTATACCGAGACGCTTTTCCGCGGGACGGCGACGGTGCTCGATTCTGGAACCCGGGTATCCGACGCTGCTTCCGTCGGGTACCCGCAGCGCTTCGTCTCGCTGACGCTGGAATGCAAGCTCTGAGGCACCGCCCTAGACCCGGGGCGTAAGATCGAGCTGCTCGACGGGCACGTCGAGCGTGTGGACTGCTCCTGCGCGCAGCAGTTGCAGCCGGACCCGGCTGCCGGGCGGCGAGTCGAGCACCAACCGGTTGAACTGGCGCGAGCTCACCACGGCCTCGCCATTGCAGCTCAACACTACGTCTCCGACCGCGAGCCCGTGCTTCGCGGCCGGGCTGTCCTTCCCGACCGCAGCTACGATAACTTGCGATCGCTCCTCGCGAACCAGGACGCCGATCGTCCCGGATACCACGCCATCTGGGCGCGGCGAGTCGGCCGGCGCCGCCAACGGCGGGGCGCATGCTGCGAGCACCGCTAGCATCGCGGCCGTGACAAGAACGAGGACGATCCTTGCTGGCGGCGAAATCATGGCGGAGAGACTGTCAGAATTTCGCCGTCCACGCTAGTCCAATCCCGTCGGCGCCTCTCGCTTTTTCATAGGGGAAATCGAAAACAGCGTCCGAACCCGTCGTTTGCGGCCCAATCCACGCCGGCGTAGCATTGTGGGTAGGACAAGGGGTAACGAGTACGGCGGAGGATTCGCGAATGGCGAGAGAAGTTAAGCGATTGAGCGACCGAACGGTCAAGACGAGGAAGACACCCGGCTATCACCACGACGGCGCCGGCCTGTACTTGCAGATCAGCCCGAGCGGAACGAAAAGCTGGATCTATCGCTTCACGCTCAACGGCAAGACGCGCGAGATGGGCCTAGGGGGATACCCGACCTTTTCGCTCGCTGAGGCACGCGAGAGGACGCAGGCGCAGCGCAAGCTGGTGGCCGATAGGATAGACCCAATCGCCGCGCGCGACGCACAGAGGGCGCAGGAAGCGGCCAAGCAGGCCAATACGCTGACGTTTGCCCAATGCGCCGAGCGTTACATCGCGGCCCACCGCTCAGGCTGGAAGAACGCCAAGCACGCTGACCAGTGGAACAACACCCTCGCAACTTACGCGGCGCCGATCATGGGAAAGATGTCTGTGCGCGATATCGACACCCCGCACATTAAACGCATTCTGGAGCCGATTTGGATGAAGAAGCCCGAGACCGCAACCAGGGTAAGGAGCCGGATCGAGACCGTCCTTAATTGGGCGGTGCATAACGGCTACCGCGACGAGGGGGCAAATCCTGCTCGATGGAAAGGGCACTTAGCGCTCTCTTTCCCGAAGCGCAGCGAGGTCCGCACGGTGAAGAACCAGCCCGCCCTGCCCTACCGTCAGATCGCAGAGTTCATGCAGGAGTTGCGGCTTGTGCCGGGCACTGCTGCTCGGGCCTTGGAGTTCGCAATTCTCAATGCGAACCGCTCAGGCGAAGTCCTGACGGCCAAGACCAAGGAAATAGATTTTGATACTGGAATATGGACCATCCCCGCCGACAGGATGAAGGCCGGGAAGGAGCATCGCGTTCCGCTCTCAAAGCGAGCTCTCGAAATCGCCAAGGTTCAGGTCTCCGACAGCGCCTACCTTTTCCCCGGCCGAACGAAGAACGAGCCTCTGAGCCAGCAGGCAATGCTTATGGTGGTGCGCCGGCTGAATACTCCTACTCGCTGGAAGGCTTCCAAGACCGGCGCGCCCATCGTCCCACACGGATTCCGCTCGACGTTCCGCAATTGGGCTGCCGAGCAAACGCACTACCCGCATGAAATGTGCGAGATCGCGATGGCACATCAGCAGGACGATAAGACCATCGCGGCTTACTTGCGCGAGGACATGATGCAGAAGCGCCGCAGGCTCATGGAGGATTGGGCGCGCTATTGCACCACGCCGCGCGAGGGCGGCAAGGTGCTCGCGATGAAGCAGCGCCGGGTTTCGTAGGACCGTGCTGAAGCGTATCGCTGCCCGAGACCAAAACCGTGGCTGAGAAGCGCAACACGCCGGGCCTTGGCCCGAGGTGCACAGATTCCGATGACTTCGACTTCGACAGTCCCGACCCTGGCCCGCGCGCGAATCCCGAACAAGCGAAGCAGGCCAACAAAGAAGCAAGAACGCTGCTCGAGAAAATCAAGCCGTGGAACCGGCCAAAGGCGGCGGCGTTTATCCGGTTCACCAACCCGAGCCCTGAGGCGCTCGCGGCGGTTTCTGCCACAATCGGTCATGCGCGCAACTGCAGGGGCCACGCAAGCGGCCTTATGGCAAATGGACGCCTTGAAAAAGGTGCCCTTTTGCACCAGCTTCGTGAGCCAGCGCGTTGGCGCCATGCCGGCGTCCTGATTCGCCTTTGTTCGCTCGCCTGGTATCGCGGCCTTCCCGGCCACTTTTCTGAAGGACCAACGCATGCTTCGACGGCCCCTGTTCGCTTACTTGATCCTGGGAATGCTTGCGATGACGGCGCCGGCCGCACTGGCTGCGCCGCCGCTCGACCTCTGGCCCGCAGAGGTCATGGCGAAGATCCGCGATCGCGCCACGCTGAACCACGAGCTCGCCGTTCACGCCGGTTACTTCGATGTCTACTACGATTCCGAAGTCGGCGACGCCAAGTGGGCGGACGGCAGCCCGCCTTATGCAATCCATGCGGGCGGCACGATCAGGGTCCATGGATTTCTTGCGAGCCCGCTCGTCGGTGGCCCTTATCCGGCCATCGTGGTCGGGCACGGACACGGTGGCCACGGCAGCCCTGAGATCGCGCTGGCGCTCGCAGCCCTAGGCTATGTGGTCCTCTCCATCGACGGACCTGGTCAGGGCCAGTCGACGGGTGCGCCCGACACCGTGCAGGGGTGGATTTCCGTGGAGGAACAGCTCAACACCCCCGCTCCGGAGCTGAGCTATCTCTATCACTATGCGTACGCTGGAATGCGCGGCCTAACCCTGCTCGACCACCTCTCCCAACTACCGTTCAACCCGCTGCGCATCGACCGCGACCGTCTCGGCGTCATCGGCGCCTCGATGGGCGGGCAATTCACGTATTACATCAACGGGGTCGACGACCGGGTGAAGGCCGCGGTGGCCATCGCGGTGGCGGGAGACTGGCGCAACCTCCTTGCCTACGAGGGATCCTGGCTTTACCACGGCTTCTACTACTACACCCGCGATGGTCTCAGAAGCGGGCAGGACGCACTTAACACCGTGTCTAACGTTTGCACCGATCCGACGCTGCAAACCTTCCTCAGCAACTTCGACCCGATCCAGTATGCGCCGCGCCAGCACGCGCCCCTGCTCACCATCATCGGCTCGCACGATCAGTACTTCACCCTGCCGTCGATCAACACGACATTCGATCGGATTGCTTCGGCCGGTACCAATCCCCGCTTTCTCAAGCGCCTCATGATCACCCCCAACGGCGAGCACGGGGTCATCAATGAGAACGACCTATTGCCGACGCTCTTGCCAGTGCTCGCGGACATCGACGGCTGGCTCGCGTATTCCTTCCGGAACGGCGCGACACCTCCGGCTACGCCGACGGTTAGCTTGAGTCTAGAAGGGCAGCATATGCGCTTTCGGGTGAGCGCCCCGGCCGGCGGGAGCAGTCTCCGGAATGTGTCGCTGCACTATGCCAGCCAGATCGACACGCTTCCGGAAGCGCCGTGCGACTTTGCGCGCCTGGAGTTGTCCCCAACCGCGCCCGACGTCTACGAGGGCACGCTTCCGGTCGGCACATTTCCAGCGTGCGGGCCCGCAGTGACTTCTGACAATGTCCTCTACTATGCCTCGGCTGCGGACGACGCGAATTTCACAGTCAGTTCCAAGCTGTACTACCGAGG
>DATADT010000368.1:0-9325 GCA_036258355.1 Burkholderiales bacterium | reverse complement strand
CGGGCCGAACTTCTTCTTCACCCACTTGTAGCGGGCCTTGTTGAACGCCGTGGCCTCGGCGGGGTCGTGCATCAAGCGGTTGCCGGTAAAGCGGATTTCCATGTCCGGGGCGCAGAAGCGCCGCGCCGCGTCCGGGTCGGGGATCATGTGCAGGCGGAGATATTCTTCGACGATCTTCGCGGCTTCGTTCATCCGGAGAGCCTAGCATGGCATGCGTCCTGCTAAGCTTTGCCCGTTCACAGGGGACATCCATGAGATATCTCATCGCGGCACTCGCGTTCGCTTTGAGCGCGACGGCGGTTCACGCACAAACCATCAAGATCGGCCTGGTGACGGCGCTTTCGGGTCAATCGGCGCGCGCGGGTGAAGCCATCACGCGCGGCCTTTCGGTCGCCATCGACGAGATTAACGCCAAGGGTGGCGTGCTCGGGCGCAAGCTCGAGCTCGCGCGGCGCGACGACGAGGCTACGCCCGCCAAAGGCGTGATCGCCGCGCGAGAACTGCTCTTCAAGGAGAAGGTGGCCGTACTCTTCGGCGGGCTCGATACGCCGGTGTCGCTCGCCATCGTGCCAATCGTGAATCAGGAGAAGATCGTGTTCGTCGGCCCCTGGGCGGCGGGCACGCCGATCACCAAGAACGGCGCCAAGGAGAACTACGTGTTCCGCGTCTCGGCGGTGGACGAGATCGTCAACCGCGCGATGCTGCAGTACGCGCAGAAGACGTTCAACGCCAAGAACTGCGGCATGATCCTCGTGAACAACCCGTGGGGCGAGTCGAACGAGAAGGGGCTGATGGCGGCGTTATCGGCGAAAGGAATCAAGCCGGCGGGGATCGAGAAGTTCGAGGCAAACGATGTCGACGTCGTGCCGCAGCTCACGCGCCTCAAAGCCGCCGGCGCCGACTGCCTGTTCCTGGTCGGCAACGTCGGGCCTTCGGCGCAGGTGGTAAAGTCGCTCGACCGCATGGGCTGGATGCCGCCGATCGTGTCGCACTGGGGCCCGGCGGGCGGCCGCTTTACCGAGCTCGCCGGCCCCAGCGCGCCGAACGTGCACTTCGTGCAGACCTACAGCTTCTTCGGGAAGCAAACCCCGGTCGGCCATAAGGTGCTGAAGGCCCTCATGGCGAAGTACCCGGATATCAAGGGCCCCGGCGACGTCACACCCGCGGTCGGCGTGGCGAACGCGTACGACGCGATGATGCTCACCGCGATGGCCATCCAGAATGCCGGGTCGACCGACGGCCCCAAGGTACGCGAGGGTTTCTACAAGATCGCGCGCTACGAAGGGCTGATCAAGACCTACGAGCGCCCCTTCACGCCCGACAACCACGACGCAGTGAACGAGAACGACTACGTCTGGACGCAGTTCATCGATAATCAGATCCTGCCGGTCGGCATGAAGAAGTAACAAGCGGCCACACACAAGAACGGCCGCCTCGCGCGGCCGTTCTTTTATGCTCGTCACTTCCGCGCTCATCTCGGGCCTCGCTCTGGGCAGCATGTACGGACTGCTCGCGCTCGGCTTTTACGTCACCTACGCGGTCTCGAGCACGGTGAACTTCGCGCAGGGCAGCTCGATGATGCTCGGCGCGGTGTTCGCCTACACGCTCGCAGTGACCTTCGGCTGGCCTTTCGTCCCTGCGGCGCTCGCCGCGCTCGCGCTGTGCGCCCTTTACGGCGTTATCGTGGAGCGTCTCGCGGTGCGGCCGTTCGCCCGGCGCGGCTCGAGCGCCTGGCTCATGGCGACGGTGGCGCTCGGCATCATCGCGGACAACGCGGTGCTGTTCACCTTCGGCAAGGAGCCGCGCGGCTTCTCGCTCGCCTGGGCGCACGGCTCGGTGCGAGTCGCGGGCATCAACGTCTCCTATCTGCAAATGGCGATTCCGGCGGTCGGCCTAGCGCTTGCCGCCGGGCTTCATCTCTTCTCGAGGAAAACCAGGTACGGCAAAGCGATGCTCGCAGTCGTGCAAAACGCGGACGCCGCTCGGCTCATGGGTATCAACGTGCCGCTCGCTATCACGCTTGCTTATGCCGCATCCACACTCTTCGCCGGCGCCGCCGGCATCATGATCGCTCCGCTCTTCAACGTCCATTCCGACATGGGAACGCTGTTCGGCCTGAAAGCGTTTGCCGTTGCGATCCTCGGCGGCATCACCAGCGCGTGGGGGGTCATGCTCGCGGGCCTGATCTTCGGGCTCACCGAGGCGCTGATCACCGCGCTGCTCGGCTCGACGTACACGCAGCTCCTCAGCTTCGCGCTGGTCATCGTTGCGCTGGCGCTCATGCCGAATGGCCTCTTCGGCCGCGCGGAAGTGAAGAAAGTATGAAGGCCGCCCTGCTGGCGGCCGCGTTCGTCGCGGCGTTTCTCTTCACGATGCAGGCGAACAGTTACTACGTTTTCATCATGGCGACGCTCGCGCTCACCGCGCTCGTCGGCATCGGGCTTAATGTGCTGCTCGGCCTCGCGGGGCAGGTTTCCTTCGGTCACGTCGGCTTCTACGCGCTGGGCGCCTACACGGTGGCGATCCTGACGACCAAGGCGGGCTGGAGTTTCTGGGCTGCATTGCCAGCCGCCGCCTTGATCGCGACTCTCACCGGCGCGCTGCTCGCTCTGCCGGCGGTGCGGGTGCGCGGCCCCTACCTCGCGATGGTGACGATTGCGTTCGGGTTTATCGTCGAGCACGCCGCAGTGGAGGCGCGCGGCCTGACCGGCGGCCAGAACGGGATCATGGGCATCCCCCAGCCCGCCGCCTTCGGGCTGGCATTCGGCGAGCGCGGCGTCGCGCTCGCGGCCATCGTGCTCGCCGCGGTCGCGACCGCAGCCTATTGGCTTCTGGATAGAAGCAGAGTCGGGAGGGCGATGCGCGCGGTGCGCGATTCGGAGGTAGCGGCGGAGTCGATCGGCCTTTCGCCGGTGCGAATGAAAACCGCCGCGTTCGCGATCTCGGCCCTCTGCGCGGGCGTCGCGGGCGCCCTTTTCGCACCGCTTTCCGGCTTCGTCACGCCTTCGACGTTCGCATTCTCGCAATCAATCCTGTTCGTGCTGGTGGTCATGATCGGCGGCGCCACTTTCGTCGCCGGCCCGCTGGTCGGCGCGGCGATCGTGGTCCTGCTGCCCGAGGCACTTGCTGCGCTCGCGGAGTACCGGCTGCTCTTCTTCGGTGCGCTGCTGCTCGTCGTGCTGTGGCTTGCGCCCGAGGGCGTGGTCGGCACTGCGCTACGGCTGTTTTCTCGGCGGCGGCCGGCGCGGCGCGCCGCGGCGGAAGAGGTAGCCATCGCCCCGCCGGCGCCGGCTGCGCTCCTGGTGCAGGGCCTCGGCATCTCGTTCGGCGGCGTGCGCGCCGCGCACGACGTGGCGCTGGAGGCCAGGCCCGGAAGGGTAACGAGCCTCATCGGCCCGAACGGCGCAGGCAAGACCACGGTGCTCAACATGCTTAGCGGCTTCTATCGCCCCGACGCCGGCCGCATCCGGCTCGGCGGGAGGGAACTGCAGGGAGCGGCGGCATGGCGCATCGCGCGCGCCGGCGTGGCGCGCACCTATCAGACCACACAGCTTTTCGGCTCGATGAGCGTCGCGGAGAACATCTCTATCGCGTCCGGCCCGGAGAGCCTGCTCGCCTTCGTGGGCTATGCCGGCGATATGGATGCGCGCGCGTCGGACCTCGCGCACGTAGACAAGAGACTGGTCGAGATCGGGCGGGCCCTCGCCACGCGCCCGGCGGTATTGCTTCTCGACGAACCCGCCGCCGGATTGTCGGCGGAGGACAAGTCGACGCTCGCCGCGCTTCTGAGGAAGATTGCAGACGCCGGCATCGCCGTCGTGCTCGTCGAGCACGACATGTCGGTCGTGATGGGCATCTCGGATCAGGTCGTGGTGCTCGACGCGGGGTTGCGCATCGCCGCCGGGACGCCAGCCGAAGTGCAGCGCGATCCGGCGGTGCGCAAGGCTTACCTCGGAGAGGCGCACGAGCGGCCGGCAGCCGAACGCCGCGCTGCCGCCGAGCGGCTCCTCGAGGTCGGGCGACTCGCCGCGGGCTACGGCGCGGAGCCCGTGCTGAAGAATGTCGATCTCGACGTGAAGCGCGGCGAGGTGGTCGCGGTGCTGGGCGCGAACGGCGCCGGCAAGTCGACCCTCATGCGCGCCATCGCCGGCCTCCACCGCCCGGTGAGCGGCGGCATCGACTTCGAAGGACGAGAGCTATCGAGCGAGCCGGCGCACCGCGTCGTGCGGCAGGGCGTCGCGCTCGTGCCCGAGGGCCGGCAGGTTTTTCCGGAGCTCTCGGTGCTCGACAACCTGGCGCTCGGTGCGTACTCGCGCCGCGCCTGGCGCCGCGAGGAAATCGAGGCGCTGCTCGCGCGCTTCCCGCGGCTGCGCGAGCGGCTGCACCAGCGCGCCGGACTCCTATCCGGCGGCGAGCAGCAGATGCTCGCGCTCGCGCGCGGCCTCATGGCCAAGCCGCGGCTTCTGCTTCTGGATGAGCCCTCGCTCGGGCTCGCGCCGCAGGTGGTGAACGACCTTTTCGCCGCGCTCGAGCGCCTGCGCGCCGACGCCGCGACCATCCTGCTCGTCGACCAGATGGCCGGCCTTGCGCTCGCGCTTGCCGACCGCGCCTACGTCATCGACGGCGGCCGCATCGTCGCGAGCGGGCCTGCGTCAGACATCGCCGCCGGCGACGCGCTGGAAAAGGCGTACCTGGCCGTCGCCTAGCCGTAGAATCGATTGCATGACGGGTGCGGCTCGCGTCGCGCGGATCGGCTTCGTCGTCGTGCTGCTCTCGTGCATTGGCGCCGAGGCTCAGCAACCGGCAAGAACGGCTCGCATTGGCCTGCTCTCGCTGTCCGCCGGCCCGAACCCCAATATGGACGTGTTCCGCGGGCTGCGCGAGCTGGGCTGGATCGAGGGGAAGAACCTTTCCGTCGAGTACCGCTGGGCGGCGGGCGAGCAGGACCGGCTGCCGGGATTCGCCGCCGACTTGGTTCGCCGCAACGTGGACGTCATCGTTACGTCCTCGACGCCGGCCGCCCTCGCGGCGAAACAGGCGACTACCAGGATCCCCATCGTCATCACGTTCGTCGCGGACCCTGTGGGCGCAGGCCTGGTCGCCAGCTTGGCGCGCCCCGGTGGAAACATTACTGGCATGACTACCCTTACGCCCGAGCTGGTCGCGAAGCGCTTGGAATTGCTCAAGCAAGTGGTCCCGCGCGCCAGCCAGATCGCGGTTCTTTGGGATCGAGGCGGGCTCGCGGAGGCTACGACGCGCAACATGCGCGAGCAGGCAGAGGCGGCCGGCCGCGCGCTCGGGGTAGGCCCGCAGTTCTTCGAGGTGCGTCGCGCCGCGGACCTCGACCAGCTGTTTGCGTCGATGGCCGAAGCGCGTATCGGTGCGCTCGTGGTCACTCCGACCCCGATGCTTTTCGAGGCGCGGCACGAGATTGTGGCGCGTGCGGCAAGAAGCGGCCTGCCGACGATGTATCCATGGCGCGACGCTGTGGACGCCGGAGGGCTCGCGTCGTACGCGACGAATTTCCCCGAGATGTACCGCCGTGCGGCCGGCTACGTGGACAAGATCCTGAAGGGCGCGAGGCCGGCCGACCTGCCGATAGAGCAGCCGACGCAATTCGAGTTCGTGATCAACCTGAAGGCCGCAAAGACACTAGGCTTGTCGGTCCCCGACTCGCTGCTGCAGCGCGCTGACGAAGTCCTGCGCTGAACAAGGCCGCGGCCGCCCGAGCGCACCGCTCTTACGGCGTACGCGTGACAACTGCCGCCGGCCGCATTCCGGTGTGCTCGGCAGCGAAGGCCCAGATGTCGGCCATCTCGGCAATAAGCCTCTCGGTCGGTACGTAGCCGTGCGAGGCTTTCGCCTCGTAGCGCAGCAGCACCGGGCGAGGACACGCCTGCGCAGCTTGCACCGCGGCTGCAAACTTGAACGCATGGCTCGGCACCACGCGGTCGTCATGGTCGGCGCTCGTGACGAGCGTCGCGGGATAGCACGTACCCGCCTTCACGTTATGAACCGGTGAATAGCGCAACAGGTGCCTGAACTGCTCCGGGTTGCGCGGCGAGCCATACTCGGGAATCCAGGCGCGGCCTCCGGTGAAGCGGTCGAAGCGCAGCATGTCCATGACCGGCACGCCGGGAAGCACCACGGCGTAGAGATCGGGCCGCTGCTGGGAGACCACGCCCACCAGCAGGCCGCCATTGGATCTGCCCCAGATGCCGAGCCTCGCGGGCGAGGTGAATTTCTCCCTGACGAGGTGCTCAGCGACCGCGATGAAGTCGTCGAAGGCGTTCTGCCTTTTCTCGGCTCTAGCCGCGAGATGCCAGTCTTTGCCGTACTCTCCGCCGCCGCGGATGTTCGCGCTTGCCCAGATGCCGCCGAGCTCGAGCCACGCGACGACCTGTGGGCGATAGATCGGCAGAAGGCTGATCGAATAGCCGCCGTAGCCCAGGAGCAGAGCCGGGTTCGTGCCATCAAGCTTGAGGTCGTTGCGCGCTGTTACGAAGAAGGGAACGCGCGTGCCATCCTTCGAAGTCGCGAAAAGACGCCGCGTCTCGTACCGCCCCGCGTCGAGCGGCGCGGTCGGAGGTTCGAACGGAAAGTTTTGCCGGGTTCGCGGGTCGTAGGCGAACACTGTGGGCTGATAGAGCGGCGAAGTGAACTCGTAAAAGATGTATCCCGAGCGCTGTCCTCCCAGGCCGGTGATCGAGCCCGCGTCCGGCAGCGGAATCTCGCCCTGCGGTTGTCCGTTTCGATCGAACACGGCCAGCCGGCTTTGCACGTCCGACAGGTATTCGACCACGAAGCGCTCGGCGTAGAAGCCGACGAACCGGATGGCATCCTTGCCCTCCGGCACCACCGTCTTCCAAGTCTCGCGACGTGGATCGCGTGTGTCGATCGCGATGATCTTCCGGTTCGGCGCGTTCTCGTCGGTTTTCACGTAGACAAGCGGCCCAAGGCTTCCCAACGCCGTGTATTCCGAACCCTCGTCTTCCACCAGCGGCTTCATCGGCGCGCGGACGTTGGGCTGTTGCGGATCGCCGAGATCGACGTAGTAAAGGCGGTTGACGGGCCCTGCGCCGTCCGAAAGCCGTATGAGCAGGTAGCGACCTTCCCTCGGTACCCATCCGCTGATCAGGCGGCGGGCCATCTCCGGCCGCTCATGAATCAGGACGTCCTGGGACTGCGGCGTGCCCACCCTGTGGTAGTAAAGGGCGTGGGCGCCAAGCTGGGCGTGCAGTGCCTGCCCGGCAGGCGGCTCGGGGAAGCGCGAATAGAAGAAGCCCTTGCCGTCCCGCGTCCAGGAAAGCATCGAGAAGCGCACCCACTTGAGCTCTTCGGGCAGGTCGCGCCCGGCCGCCAGGTCGCGCACGCGCACGGTGCGCCAGTCGGCGCCGCCTTCGGCAAGCGCGTACGCGAGGAGCCGTCCGTCCGGCGAGGGCCGGAAGTCGGCAAGCGCAACAGAGCCGTCAGGCGAAATGACGTTCGGATCGAGGGCGAGCTCGCGCGGCCCGTCTTTCCCCGCACGCATGTAAATCGGCGACTGAAGCTGCAGCCCGCTGTTGTGGCGGTAGAACAGGCGTCCGCTCTCGACGATCGGAATCTGGGTCTTCGAGTAGTTCCATAGCTCGGTGATGCGCTTCTGAAAGTGGCCGTGCAGCGGCAGGCTGCGCAGATAGCTCGACGAAAGGGCGTTTTGCGCAGCCACCCAGTCGACGAGCTCCTTCGATCGAGCGTCCTCCATCCAGCGGTACGGATCGGTAACCTGAACGCCGAAGATTTGCTCGACGACTTCTGCCTTGCGTGCTGCGGGATACGACAACGCCTGGCACTGCGCCTGGATCGGCGCCGCGAGAACCGCCAACCCTGCGGCGAGCCGCAGGAAGCCCTTCATCCTATCCCCGGCCCACGAACGGCATCTTGCTGGCCATGATCGTCATGAACTGCACGTTTACGTCGAGCGGCAGGTTGGCCATCTGCAGCACCGCTTCGCCCACGTGCTTGACGTCCATGAGCGGCTCGGGTCTGACGGAGCCGTCGGCCTGCGGCACGCCCTTCGCCATGCGCGCGGCGAGGTCAGTGAGGGCGTTGCCGATGTCGATCTGGCCGCAGGCGATGTCGTGCTTGCGCCCGTCGAGCGAAACGCACTTGGTGAGGCCGGTAACGGCGTGCTTGGTGGCGGTGTAGGCGACCGACATAGGCCGCGGCGCGTGCGCCGAGATCGAGCCGTTGTTGATGATCCGGCCGCCTTTCGGCTCCTGCGCCTTCATGATGCGGATCGCTTCCTGGATGCAGTTGAACATCGCGGTGAGGTTCAGGTCGACGACCTCCTTGAATTTCTCGAGCGGCAGGTCCTCCATCGGCACCGCGGGGGCGCCCATGCCGGCGTTGTTAAAAAGGACATCCAACCTTCCCCAGGTGGACTGAGTCTTTGAAAAAACCTGTTTTACCTGATCGGGCTTGGTGATGTCCGCGGGCAAAACCAGCGTGCGGTCCTTGTCGCCGGATTCCGCCGCGGTCTTCTCGAGCATTTCTTTGCGCCGACCGACCAGCGCTACGTGGTAGCCATCCCTGAGCAGGGCGAGCGCCGCCGATTTGCCGATGCCGCTGCCAGCGCCCGTGACGAGCGCAACCCGTTTCGCCGCTGCCATCCGAGCCTCCTGTGCTTGAAGGGCCCGATGTTATGCGATCAGGGTGTGTGCCGGGAGACGAAGTCGAAAACCGCCTGGTTGAACTTGTCGGGCTGCTCGAGGTTCGCGAGGTGCCCGGTGCGCTCGAACATCATGAACTCGGCGCCGGGAATGCGCCGCGCCATCTCCTCGGCGAGCTCGGGCGGGTAGGCGCTGTCCTCCTCGCCGGCGATCACGAGCGTGGGGACCCGGATCTTCTCGATCGGCGCCCCGCGGTCCTGGGCGACCGAGACCTCGAGCGTCTTCTGGTACGAGGCTTCGTGGATGCGCGACACGCTGTCGAGCAGCTCTTCGTAGGCGGCGCGGCTCGAGCCCGAGCCGAGCAGCGTCTTCAGGGACTGGGGCGTGCGCACGCGGCGCTCGTTCACGAACTGCATGACGCGCGAGGTGGGCAGTGTGTCGAATCCCGGGTCGGTGCTGATCATCACGATCGAATGCACCCGCTCGGGCACGCGCAGCGCGACGTTGCGCGCGATGCGGCCGCCCATCGACAGGCCGACCAGATGGAGCTTCCTCGCCTTGAAGTGCTCGGCCACGCGCAGCACGTCCCAGGTGAAATACTCGAACTGCAGCGCGCCTTCATAGTCGTCGGAATCGCCGTAGCCGCGCGCGTCCCAGGCGGCCGCCTTGAAGCG
>DATADT010000367.1:0-5810 GCA_036258355.1 Burkholderiales bacterium | reverse complement strand
AAGCCCGGTGAAATCGGCACCTACGAAGGGCTAGCGGAGCCGAAATGGAAGGGGCGCGTGTGCATGCGCTCCTCGACCAACATCTACAACCTCTCGCTCATGGGGGCGCTGATCGACCATCTCGGCGAAGCGCGCGCCGAGGCGTGGGCCAAGGGCGTGCGCGAGAACCTCGCGCAGGAGCCGAAAGGAGGCGACACCGATCAACTGAAAGCGGTCGCGGCCGGCCTGTGCGATGTCACGGTCTCGAACCAGTACTACTATGCGCGCCTCGCCCGCTCGGCCAAGCCCGACGAGAAGCAGGTCGCGGATCAGCTCGGGATCGTTTTCCCCAACCAGGCGAGCTGGGGCACGCATGTGAACATCTCCGGCGCGGGCGTGCTGAAGCACGCGCCGCACCGCGAAGCGGCGGTGAAGTTTCTCGAATACCTGGCGAGCGACGAGGCGCAGCGCTACTTCGCCGACGGCAACAACGAGTGGCCCGCGGTGCGCGGCGTGAAGGTGGACAACCCGGTGCTCAATGCGCTGGGCGAGTTCAAGGCCGACCGCATCAACGTCGCGGTGCTCGGGAAAAACCAGCCAAGCTCGCAGATGATCTACGACCGCGTAGCCTGGAAGTAGCGCTTCGAGACGTAGATCACCGGCAATAACCCCGCCGCCACGAGCGCGAGCGACGGCGCGGCGGCTTCGGCGAGGCGCTCGTCCTTCGCGAGGTTGTAGGCCTCGACCGCCAGCGTATCGAAGTTGAATGGCCGCAGCGCGAAGGTCGCCGGCAGCTCCTTCAATACATCGACGAACACGAGAAGCGTCGCGGTCGCGAGGCTCGGCGCGAGCAATGGAACGTGCACGCGTGCAAGCGTTGCCGCGGGCGGAGCGCCCAGCGAGCGAGCGGCGTCTTCCATGCTGGGAGTGATCTTCGCGAGACCGGCGTTCGTCGTCTGGAGCGAGACCGCGAGCAGGCGCACGAGATAGGCATAGACGAGCGCGGCGATCGTTCCAGTGAGAAGCAGCCCCGGCTTCATGCCGAAGGCCTGCTCGAGCCAGCCGGCGAGCGCGTTGTCGAGCCGGCCGAGCGGCACCAGCACGCCGACCGCGATCACGGCCCCGGGCACCGCGTAGCCGAGCCCCGCCATGCGGTTCGCCATCGCCACCAGGCGACTGCGGGTAAGACGCGCCGCGTAAGCCATGACGAGCGCCGCCGCCGCGGCGATGAACGCGGTGAGCGCGGCGATGCTGAAGCTGTTCCCCACCAGCACACCGAGCCGCGCCGCCGGGATCGATTCCTCCCAAGCCAGCCGGCCAAGCAGGACGGCGGGGAGCGCGAATCCGAACACCACCGGCGCGGCGCAGGCAGTGAACGCAGCCGCCGACGCAGCTCCGTGCAGCTGGTGAGGCCTCGAGCGGCGCGGCGCGGGGCCGTGGTACGCGGCGCGACCGCGGTTCACGCGCTCGAGCGCAAGGAGCAGCACCACGAAGCCGAGCAGGCATGCCGAGAGTTGCGCCGCCGCGACGCTGTCCCCCATCGAAAGCCACGCCTTGAAGATGCCGGTGGTGAATACCTCAATCCCGAAATAGGACACGGTGCCGAAGTCCGCGAGCGTTTCCATGAGCGCGAGCGCGCTGCCGGCAGCGATCGCCGGCCGGGCGAGCGGCACGGCGACGCGCCCGAAGGCGCCGAGCGGGCCGTAGCCCGCGAGCCGGGCCGCCTCGATCGCGCTGCGCGAAAGGTCGAGGAACGCTGTGCGCGCCACGAGGTACACGTACGGGTAGAGCGCAAAGGAGAGCATGACGGCGGCGCCCGGCAGCGAACGCACTTCGGGAAACCAGTACTCGCGCGCCCGCCAGCCGGTCAGGCTGCGCAGCGCACTCTGCACCTCGCCGGTGAACTGCAGCCAGTCGGTGTAGGCGTACGCCATGACGTAAGCCGGCATGGCGAGCGGCAAAAGCAGCGCCCACTCGAGTACACCGCGCCCCGGGAACCGGTAGGCGGTGACGAGCCAGGCGCTCACCACCCCGATGGACACGACGCCGAAGGTGACGAGCGCAAGGAGGAGCGCGGTGTTGCCTACGTAGCGCGGTAGCGCGGTCGCGGCGAGATGTCTCCAGGTGTCCCCGGCCCCGCTGAAAACGCTCAGGACCACCGAGACCACCGGCAGCGCAACCACCGCCGCGATCACGACCGCGGTTCCTCCCAGCCAGCCCAATTTCTTGTAATTCAATGTGCTGCGATTTTAACGTTAATGAGAATTATTACTATAATGCCCGTCGTGCTGCTCGAAGTCGAAAAGCTGCGCCACGTCTACGGCGAGCACGAGGTGATCGCGGGCCTGAGCTTCGCGCTCGAGCGGGGCGCGATCGGCTGCCTGCTCGGCCCGAGTGGCGGCGGCAAGACCACGGTCTTGCGTTGCATAGCGGGATTTGAAGCGGCGCAGGCGGGCGAAATCCGGCTTGCGGGGCGGGTGGTGTCGAAGCCGGGCGCGACGGTGCCGCCCGAGCGGCGGCGCATCGGCATGGTGTTCCAGGACTACGCACTCTTCCCGCATCTTTCCGTCGCCGCGAACATCGCCTTCGGCCTGCACGGCGCTGCGCACGCGGAGCGTGCAGCGCGAGTGAGCGAGCTCGCCGAGCTCGTCGGCCTCGGCGCCGCGCTCGACAAGTACCCGCACGAGATTTCGGGCGGACAGCAGCAGCGCGTCGCGCTCGCGCGCGCGCTCGCGCCGCGTCCGGAATTGCTGCTTCTCGACGAGCCGTTCTCGAACCTCGACATCGACCTGCGCGAGCGCCTGTCGCTCGAGGTGCGCGACATCATCAAGGCGAGCGGCGCCACCGTGGTGCTGGTGACGCACGACCAGCAGGAGGCATTCGCGATGGCCGACGAGATCGGCATCCTGCACGAGGGCCGCATCCAGCAGTGGGACACGCCTTACAACCTTTACCACCGCCCGGCGAACCGCTTCGTCGCCGACTTCGTCGGCCAGGGCGTGTTCCTGCCGGCGAAGGCGGTGCACGGCGGCCAGCTCGAGATCGAGCTCGGCTTGCTGGGAGGCGATTCGCACGGCGGACATGACCTCGAAGTGCTGCTGCGGCCGGACGACGTGGTGCACGACGACGCCGCGCCGACGCAGGCCGAAGTGCTGCACAAGGCGTTTCGCGGCGCCGAAATCCTTTACACGCTGCGGCTGGAGAGCGGCCGGAAGGTGCTCGCGCTGGTGCCGAGCCACCACAACCACGCGCTCGGCGAGAAGATCGGAATCCGGCTCGACGTCGACCATGTGGTGGCGTTCCGGCCGGAGAAGGCTTCCTCGGGGAAGGTCTGAAGAAGTCGTCCCCGCGCAGGAACGTCACCCCCGAATGCTTCAGTCGGGGGCGGGGACCCCGTTCAGAGAATTAGAAAGCCTCGCCAGAAGGGTCTTTCCACTCGGGATTCATCTCCTCGATCAGCCTGATCTTCCACGCGCGGTTCCACTTCTTGAGTCGCTTCTCCCTTTGAATCGCCTCGTACATGCCAGCGTGCATCTCGAAGTACACCAGCGTGTGCACACCGTATTACTTGGTAAATCCGTCCCCGCAACCTTTCCGATGCGCTTCGACGCGATCGGCGAGATTGCTGGTTACGCCTATATACAGCGTCCCGTAGGGTTTGCTGGCGAGGATGTAGACCACCGGCTGCTTCACTCGGCGAGCAACGCGCCTACACGCGCTTGGGTTGACTCCAAGACAGATTGGATCCCCGCCCCCGACTGAAGCATTCGGGGGTGACGTTCCTGAAGCATTCGGGGGTGACGTTCCTTCGCGGGATGACGGCTTAACTGGGTCCCCGCCTTCGCGGGGATGACGGCTTAACTGGGTCCCCGCCTTCGCGGGGACGACCACTCAGCGCTTTTCGACCATTCAGCGCTTTTTCAGAGTTTCCCTCTAGTCCTCCAGGCCGTACACGGCTCTCAGCTCGAGCGTGAACTCCTTGCCGCGCAACGCTGGCGGCACCGGCACGGCGCGCGCCGCCTGGGCGAACATCTCCAGCGCCTGTCGGTCGAGCACGTCGTAGCCCGAGCTGCCCTTGAGCGTCACCGTCGGGCGGCCGTTCGCCCCGATCGCCACGTCGACGCGCACGTCGCCCTGCCAGTTGTTCTCGCGCGCGAGCGGCGGATAACGCTTGTGGCGCCGCGCCTCGTCGATGAGCTGCAACCGGTATTGATCGCGCGATAGCGACTCCGGCGGCTGCGCCGGCTGAGGCGGAGGCTGCGGCGCTCGCTGCGGCTCGACTGCAGCGAGCGGCGGTGCGGGCTGCGGCGCCGGGGCCTCGGCGACAACGGGAGGAGGAGCACTTGGAGCAGCAGGCGTCGGTGCGGGCTGCGGGGTCGAGATCACTGGCGCGGGCTTTTTCGCTTCAGGCACTTTTTTCTTTTCGGCCGGCGCGGGCGGCCGCGGCTGCACCGGAGGCGCCGGCACGGCAACCGGCGGCGCGGGCTCGGGCTCCATCAGGCGCGCAATGATCTGCGGCGGGATGCTTGCCGCGCGGCGCGCCGTATCGATGAGCTCCGGAAAGGCGAACAGCACAAGCGCGTGCAGCGCGAGCGACGCCGCAACCGCATAGTAGAAACCGCGGTTATCGCTCACGGCGCAGCGCCCGCCAGACCTTCTCGGCGGTGAGCGGCATCTCGAGGTGCGGCAGCTCGAGCGCGTCGAGCACCGCGTGCACCACCGCAGGGACCGCGCCGATCGTGCCGAGCTCGCCGCAGCCTTTCACGCCGAGCAGGTTCGTCTTGCAGGGAACGCTTTCGTCGAAATGCGCCGCGAGCGCCGGCAGCTGGTCGGCGCGCGGCACGCAGTAGTCCATGAGCGACCCGGAAAGGAGCTGGCCGCTCGCCTCGTCGTAGCGCACCTGCTCCCAGAGCGCCTGGCCCGCACCCTGCGCCATGCCGCCGTGGATCTGACCTTCCACGATCGCGTGATTGATGATGCGGCCGATGTCGTCGCAGCTCGTGAGCGCGGCGAGCGTCACCTCGCCGGTTTCGGGATCGATTTCCACCTCGGCCACCTGCGCGCCGTTGGGCCACGACGGCGTGGAAGGCGTTTCGGTCGCGGCGACCCGAATCGCTTTCGTCGGCTGGCGCGCGGCCAGCTCCGATAGCGAGATCGACCGATCGGTCCCGGCGATGCGCACGCGACCCTCGCGCAGCTCGATATCCGAAGTCGCCGCTTCCAGCGCCTCGGCAGCGGTCTCTCTCAGCCTCGCGACCATCTTGTGCCCAGCCGCCACGACGGCGGATCCGCCGACGAACGCCGAGCGCGAGCCGACGCTGCCGACGCCGTTCGCCCGGTCGGTGTCGCCCTGCACGATCCGGATGCTCGCTGCCGGAACGCCGAGAACTTCCTCGATCAGTTGCGTGTACGTCGTCTCCAGACCCTGCCCCATTGCCTGCGTGCCGCTGAAGACCGTAACCACGCCATCCGCGTCGATTTCGATGTCCACCGTCTCCGTGGGCAGCGCGCCGGTCCATTCCAGATAGACCGACACAGCTCTTCCTCGCAATTTCCCCCCACGGGAAGAAGCTTTCTTCCTTTCCGGAAAACCATTCCAGTCTGCAGCGTTGAGCGCTCCGTCGAGCATGCGCTCGAACTCACCGCTGTCGTACGTCTCGCCGACGTGGGTCTTGTAGGGGAGCTCCGAGGGCGTGAGCAGGTTGCGACGGCGCAGCTCGACTCGGTCGATGCCCATCTCGAGCGCGCTTTTTTCCAGCAACCGCTCGATGAGGTAATTGCCTTCCGGCCGTCCAGCGCCGCGGTACGCGCCGGTGGCCATCGTGTTGGTG